>NZ_JBHWWZ010000008.1:0-155520 GCF_042730275.1 Rhodococcus sp. NPDC060086 | reverse complement strand
GCCGTCCCGATCGGGACGGCGACCCTCAGCCATTGGAAGGTATCAGCCGTAGCAGGAAGATATCAGCGCGAACGCACGAGCGCAGTGCCCGTCGCCCGGTCTTGTAGGCCCCTGCCGTCGATGTCGGTGACCAGAGCCGGAGCGATGAAGACGAGCAAGATCTGCCGTCCGAGGGCACGGATCAGTCCGACGCGGACAGGTGCGTCCACGCGAACCACCTGAAGCCCGGCGATGAACTGCCCCGGCGTGAAGGAGAACAACGTCACTGTGACGATCCCTACACCGCACCACACCAGAAGCGTGTATGCCGACAGCAAGGGGCTCTCGAGCGGATTGTCTCCCACCAGCGCCATCGCGATCGCCATCGACGAGAACCAGTCGATGACCAGCGCGAGAACCCGCTTCGCCGAAGAGACGAGCGCACCCGGGCCGTGTTCCGGAAGTCCGAGCCACTCCCCGGGATACTTCTGTTCCCCGCCCTGTCCCTGAGGAAGGGCCGCCGAGGGGCCCGATAGCCAACTACCCGTCATCCGCGCCATGGCACCAGGATAGTCTGGTACGTGCGGACCAGGGCAGACCCGTGCACCCGGCGGTGACCTCTACCACGTTCTTCGGGTCTCACAGCAGGGCAACCTGATGTGTAACACCGGCGAAACATAGGTTTGACGACCGGGCAACACCGGGTCAATACGGTCTGATCCGACGCAGGCGCCCAGCACCAAATGGCGCGCACCGACTGAAGGAGCACAAGCGTGGCGTTCACCACGGCCGAAGAGGTCATCAAGTTCATTGCGGACGAAAATGTCGAATATGTCGACGTCCGATTCACTGACCTGCCCGGCATCGAACAGCACTTCTCCATCCCCGCGAAGGCATTCAACCAGGATGTCTTCGAAGACGGCTTGGCATTCGACGGATCGTCCGTCCGCGGATTCCAGTCGATCCACGAGTCCGACATGCTGCTCCTTCCCGACGTGACCACCGCACGCCTGGATCCCTTCCGTGCAGCCAAGACGCTGAACATCAGCTTCTTCGTCCACGACCCGTTCACTCGCGAGTCCTACAGCCGCGACCCGCGCAACGTCGCCCGTAAAGCCGAGGAGTACCTCGCCAGTACCGGCATCGCGGACACCGCGTTCTTCGGCGCCGAGGCCGAGTTCTACATCTTCGACTCGGTCCGTTACGACTCCGCCATGAACGGTGCGTTCTACGAGGTCGACTCGATCTCGGGTAGCTGGAACACGGGTGCCGCGCGCAACGCTGACGGCTCTCCCAACCTCGGCTACAAGGTCCGCGCAAAGGGTGGCTACTTCCCCGTCGCGCCGTACGACCACTACGTCGATCTCCGCGACGCGATCTCCACCAACCTGTCCAACGCCGGGTTCGAGCTCGAGCGCGGCCACCACGAGGTCGGCACCGGCGGCCAGGCCGAGATCAACTACAAGTTCAACACGCTGCTCTCGGCAGCCGACGACCTGCAGCTGTTCAAGTACATCGTCAAGAACACGGCGTGGCAGCACGGTAAGACCGCGACCTTCATGCCGAAGCCGCTCTTCGGCGACAACGGCTCGGGTATGCACGTCCACCAGTCGCTGTGGAAGGACGGCAAGCCGCTGTTCCACGACGAGGCCGGTTATGCGGGCCTGTCGGATCTCGCTCGCTGGTACATCGGTGGCATCCTGCATCACGCGCCGTCACTGCTCGCGTTCACCAACCCGACGATCAACTCGTACCACCGCCTCGTGCCGGGCTACGAGGCTCCGATCAATCTGGTGTACAGCCAGCGCAACCGTTCGGCTGCGGTCCGTATCCCGATCACGGGCAACAACCCGAAGGCCAAGCGCCTCGAGTTCCGTGCACCGGACTCCTCGGGCAACCCGTACCTGAACTTCGCCGCTCAGATGATGGCGGGCCTCGACGGCATCAAGAACAAGATCGAGCCGCTGGCTCCGGTCGACAAGGATCTCTACGAGCTTCCGCCGGAGGAGGCCAAGAACATCCCGCAGGCCCCGACGTCGCTCCCCGCGGTCATCGACCGTCTCGAGGCCGATCACGAGTACCTCACCGAGGGTGGCGTGTTCACCACCGACCTGATCGAGACCTGGATCTCGCTCAAGCGTGAGCAGGAGATCGCTCCGGTCAACCTGCGTCCGCACCCCTACGAGTTCCAGCTGTACTTCGACTGCTGAGTCGAGTAACTGCTTCGGCACTGGTCCGCTCGCTCTGATTCACGCGAGCGGGCCAGTGCCGTTTCGAAACCTTCCACCCTTCGTACGAGTTTCCCCACGAACACAACCAACGGAAACCCGTGTTTCGGGAGGAAACTCTCGCAGATCCGTTTGAATGGTTCCCAATGGAGAACCCTGAGGCCCGATCCGTGACGAGCCGCGAGTTGCTCGTGATCTGCGTGTTGGCGACTATCGCCGGCGCAGTCATCGGTTTTGTCGGAGGTGCTTTCCGGTGGTGCTTGCACGTCGCGGACGCATGGCGTGCCCATGTTCTCGAGTGGGCACATTCCCTGCCCGGGCCGAATTGGCTGATTCCCATGGCGTTCACCGGACTGTGCGCCGCGACTGCGGCACTGATCGTCGGGCGGGTGCCCCTCGCCGCCGGAAGTGGTATCCAGCATGTGGAAGCAGTCGCCCGAGACGAAGCCGCGCCACCTCCGCTTCGGGTTGTACCTGCAAGATTCATCGGGGGCGTGCTCTCGATCGGTTCCGGCCTCGTTCTCGGGCGCGAGGGTCCGATCGTGCATATGGGTGCGGCAATCGGCTCCGAGACGGCGCGCCGGGCGCGCATGGACGACAATCACGTCCGCTCGATGCACAACGCGGTGGCGGGTGCCGGATTGGCCGTCGCCTTCAATGCCCCTGTCGGCGGCGCATTGTTCGTCTTCGAGGAGGTGACCCGGGACTTTCGATTCCGAACGGTCGTCCCTGTCCTCCTTTCAGTGGGCGCCGGAGTCGCCTGCTCCCGTGTGATCCTCGGTAATCGGCCGGATTTTACCGTGGAGAGGATCGACACACCCTCCATCACATTGCTGCCGGTGTTCTTGGTTTTCGGGCTCCTGACGGGGATCCTCGGTGCGGCCTACAACCGGCTGGTCATCGGCCCTCTCGAACTCGTCGATGCGGTCCACGCGCTGCCACCCGCAGCGAAGGCCGCACTGATCGGTGGTGGAATCGGCTTGCTGGCCTCACTCGCGCCCCTCGCCGCAGGCGGAGGCGATACGGTCTCGCAGCACGTGCTTGCCGGGGGTGCCCTCACTCTCCCCCTCATCTGTTGGTACGTCGTGATGCGGTTCATTGCCGGCCCGTTGTCGTACGCAGCCGGGACCCCGGGCGGACTGTTCGCACCACTTCTCGCGCTCGGTGCGCTATGGGGAATTCTGTATGCACGCATCGTGGAAGCGGTTGTCCCTGCAGTCGATTCATCGATCGCGCTACCGATGGCGATAGTAGGGATGTCTGCACTTTTCAGCGCGTCCGTGCGGGCACCGCTCACGGGAATCGTTCTTGTCGTCGAGATGACCGCCACGACGAGCGTTACTGTGCCCATGCTGATCGCGTCGGCAGGAGCGGTGGTCGTCGCACATCTCGCAGGGGTCGCTCCGATCTACGACAGTCTGCGCAAGCGGCTGCTCGCCTCCCCCGCGCCACCTGCAGAATGAACCACGCGCACTTCAGCCACCGCATAACTCGAACATATATTCTATTCGGTCTTGTAAATCGAAAGTGTGTTCTATACAATTCGATCATGGGTGGGGACCTCTGGAAACTCGACAACACACAACTCATCGCCGAGACGCTCGCCGTCTCCGCCGAAATCCATACCTGGCAGGTACACCGCGTCGATCTGATGATCGAAATGGTCGAACGCGACACCGTCAAAGAACACGGCCACCGCAGCCCCGCCCACTGGCTGTGTGCCGCCACGAACCTCGAGGTCGGTGAATGCCACCGAATCGTGTCGCTGGCACGGCTACTGCGACTGGAACCGGAAGTACGCGACGCCTATTCATCCGGGCTGTTGGATGCGGAGAAAGCGCGGCAGATCGCCTACTTCTGCCAGCACTACCCCCGCACCATGAACCCCTGCGACTTCGAGAAAGCCCGCACCATCCTGATCGAGCACGCCTCCGACAAGGTCGCCACGAAAGCGACCGTCCGGGCCCTGATCCGCCGACTCGAACACCTCTACAACACCGGCGACGGACCACCACCGGGCGAAGACTCCTCACGCAACGAACTGTTCGTCTCCACCACCTGGCACGGACGCGTCGTCATCACAGGGGAGTTCGACGCGGTCACCGGTGCCCGCCTGCGGCATCTGCTCTCCCCACTCGCCGCACCGAGACCCGAGATAAACGGCATCAAAGACGACCGGCCGGCATCGAAACGCAACGCCGACGCCTTCGATCAACTCCTGCAGTTCGTCGAAGCCGCCGGCCTCGTCCCCGTCGAAGGCGGTGTGAAGCCGCACGTCACGGTCACCGCCTCCATCAAAGACCTCACGAGCAACGCTGCGGTGAAGGAACTGTTCACACATTCACCCGAACATGGGTATGCGACCGAGCCGTGGGCCGGGCCGTTGTCGATCGATGCCGCCCGGATGCTCGCGTGTGATTGTCAGGTCACCCGGATCCTGCTCGACGAACACGGCGTGCCGCTGGCACACGGACAGACCCGCCGCACCGCAAGCAAAGAGCAGCGACGCGCCCTGGCCGTCCGAGATGGCGGATGTGCCTTCCCCGGGTGTTCGACACCCCCGGCGTGGGCAGATGCGCACCATATTCATCATTGGGTCGACGGCGGTGACACCGACCTCGACAACTTGGTGTTGCTCTGCGGACATCACCACCGGTTGATGCATCACACAGACTGGCACGTGGAAATCACGGAAGAGCGGCGGCCGCAGTTCATTCCACCCGCGAGTGTCGATCTGTTCCGCACGCCGATCCCGGGGAACAGACCGGAGTTGGTCGCCTAGCTCCACAACAGAACACGACAACAGCCACCGTTGCCAGGGCACCCGTGTGCCCTGGTGACGGTGGCTGCAGCCGTGAAGTTGCTGCGCCCGACTACACAGGCTCAGGCTCCCTGGCCTTCCCCTCTGCCGCAGCCCGCTCACCGGCTTCCGCTGCGAGTCGCTGCCCCAGCACGGACTTGCGGCGACCGTAGGCGAAGTACACGACCACGCCCAGCGCCATCCACACCGCGAACCGGATCCACGTCTCGACCGACAGGTTCAGCATGAGCCACCCACACGCGACCACCGCGAGGATCGGGACCCACGGCATCAGCGGCACCCGGAACCCGCGCGGTAGGTCAGGACGGGTACGTCGGAGCACCATCACACCGATGCACACAAGGACGAAGGCGAACAGGGTGCCGATGTTGACCATCTCTTCGAGCACCCCCATCGGGAACACCGCTGCGAGCACCGCGACGACACCACCGACGATCAAGGTGATGCGCACGGGAACACCCTTGCGGTTCGTTGTGGCCAGCTTGCGCGTCACCAGCCCGTCCCGCGACATCGCGAACAGCACCCGGGTCTGGCCGAGCATCATCACCATGACCACCGTGGTGAGTCCGGCGAGACCGCCGATGTTGATGACCATCTGCGCCCAGCCGATACCGTGCGCCTCGAATGCGGTGGCGAGGGTGGCGCTTCCATCCCCGACCAGCGGGCTCCCTGTCCGCAGATCGGTGTACTTGACCATGCCGGTCAGCACGAGAGTGACACCGACGTAGAGCACTGTGACGATTGCGAGAGATCCGAGAATTCCTCGCGGCAGTGCTTTCTGCGGGTTCTTCGTCTCCTCAGCGGTCGTAGCGACCACATCGAATCCGATGAAGGCGAAGAAGACGAGGCTCGACGCGGCGAGAAGGCCGTACCAGCCGTAACTGCTGCCATCGGCTCCCGTGAGCGCGGAGAACAGGGACTGATGCACGCCGTGCGCGACGTCCTGGGACTCTTCGGCCGGCGGAATGTACGGCGAGTAGTTGCTCTTGTCGATGTAGAAGATGCCGACGACGATGACGAGCAGCACCACAGCCACCTTGATCGCAGTGACGACCGCCGACACCCGCGACGACACCTTCGTGCCGATCGCGAGAACGATCGTGATCGCACAGACGATGAGCAGTGCACCCCAGTCGACGGAGAGCGGCCCCAAGTCGATCGCGGCACTTCCGCCGAACATGCCACCGAGGTAGAGCGACCACCCCTTGGCGACGACCGCGGAGGCCAAGGCGAATTCGAGGATCAGGTCCCATCCGATGATCCACGCGACGAATTCACCGAAGGTGGCGTAGGAGAAGGTGTATGCACTACCCGCGACGGGCACGGCCGACGCGAATTCCGCGTAGCACAGCGCGGCGAGCCCACAGGCGATCGCAGCGAGAACGAATGCCAACGAGATGGACGGTCCGGCAACGTTACCCGCGGTGCGCGCGGTGAGGGTGAAGATCCCGGCACCGACGACGACAGCGACACCGAATACCGTCAGATCCTTGGCGGTCAACTCTTTTCGTAGTCGCGAGCTGGGTTCGTCGGTGTCTGCGATCGATTGTTCGACTGATTTGGTGCGCCATATGCCGACTCCGGGCATGGTGTGCTCCTCGGGTGGGTTGTGGTGCCCGCCGAGCCCTGTGGACGATCGGTGGGCAACAGCTCAGGGGATGCGCGCCGCGGTACAGCAAGCTGCATTGCATGAGCATTTCAATGCAGCAATCATGGCACTACAGCCATCCGTGTCAAGAACTTTCGAATCAGCTGATCAGTATGATCAAATGGTGATACGCATCACAACAGAAAGGGTGTCATGGTGTTCAGTCTCGACCGGCTCGACACAGCTCTCCTTGCGGAGCTCACACACAACCCCAGGGCGGGCATCGTCGATCTCTCGGCGAAGCTCGGCGTGGCACGCAACACCGTCCAATCGCGGATCAAGAAACTCGAAGAATCCGGCGCGGTCACCGGGTATCGCCCGGTCGTCGACCTCCCCACGCTGGGGCTGCCCCTCCAGGCATTCATCGGCGCCGAACTCGTCCAGGCACGGATGGGCCACGTGATCGCCGAACTCGAGCGGTTCCCCGAGGTCCTCGAAGTGCACGCGACGACAGGACGCGAAGATCTCCTGATCAGAATGGCCGCCCAGTCGCAGGAAGACCTACTGCAGGTCCTCGAGCGCATCCACAGCATCGAAGGGGTCGCGCACACCACGACGACGCTGGCGCTCACCACCCCGGTGGCGTATCGCACGCAGCCGCTGCTCGAACATCTCACCCGAGACGCGGGGCACGGACGCTCCGCTTCCACCGGTCGACCCTGACAGCCCGTCACCACGACGAGGAGGGAGTCGCCCATGGGCGACTCCCTCTCACGATCAACGCGTGTCAGGCAGAATCGATGCGCTGCTCCGCAATTCGGTTCGCGGCGGCGCCGGGCATGATGTCCAGCTCCCGCGACACATCGAAGATCTCGACGGTGCGATCGAAGATCTCCTTCACCCGGCCGCGGACGGCAACAGCGTCGGAGCCGTCCACCTCACCGGCGACCTGGATCAGGCCTCCCGCATTCGCCACATAATCGGGAACCCAGGTGATACCGCGACCGCGCAGCACCCTTTCGACGCCCGGGTCGGCCAGTTGATTGTTGGCTGCGCCACACACCAAGGATGCATCGAGCACTCCCCCGGTCGCCGCCGTCAGTGTGCCACCGAGAGCACACGGGGCGTATACATCCAGCGACGACGTGAGCACTCCGTCGGCCACCTGCACCGATGGGAAGTCCACTGCGACCCGCGCCAGTGCTACCGGGTTCACGTCGGACACGACGATGTCGGCGCCATCGCGGGCGAGCAGTTCGACAAGCTGGTAGCCGACCTTCCCCAGCCCTTCTACGCCCACTCTGCGACCAGCGAGAGTGTCCCTCCCCCAGACGGTTCGGGCACCCGCCCTCATCGCCTGAAAGACACCGAGCGCGGTCAACGGCGAGCTGTCGCCGGACCCTCCCGCCGCCGTGGTCCGTCCCACCGCATGAGCGGTGTGCGCGCCGACCACGTCGAGGTCGCCGGCGTGGGTACCGACATCCGCGGCGGTGATGTACCGGCCGCCGAGCGACTCGACGAACCTCCCGTATGCGGCGAGCAGCTCGTCGCTCTTGTCGGTGGCCGGATCACCCAGGATGACGGCTTTGCCGCCACCGAGGTTCACTCCCGACACCGCCGCCTTGTATGTCATGCCCCACGACAGTCGCAGCACGTCCTCGAGTGCTGTCGCCTCGTCGGCGTAGGGATAGAACCGGGTGCCGCCGAGAGCCGGTCCGAGGGTCGTCGAGTGAATCGCGATGATCGCGCGCAGACCGGTGGCGGCGTCCTCGTGGAAGACGACCTGTTCGTGCGGCCGGTCGGTCAGGCATCGAGAGCGGCCGAAGACGCCGAGAGCGGGATCGGTGACGGTCGGGCGGGCGACAGTGGAGGTGGTCACGTTCGGGTTCCCTTCGGAGGATGCGAATCGGGTGGCAGGAGAGGACAACTCAGAACTCGGCATCGACGCCGAACTCTTCGAGCCGGGCGCGGTACTGCTCGACGGAGCGCAGTTTGATGTCCTCGTAACCGCGCACCATGTCCGGAAGTTCCGCAATCCGGACGGCACGGTCGTACGAGTCGGTGTTCAGATCGGCGACGATCTGCTCGATCACGGCGGTGTAGTGCGCGAGCAGTGCACGTTCGGTCCGCCGGACGTGGGCGTAACCGAACGGATCGAACCGGGTTCCGCGCAGGCGCTTCGCTTTGGCGAGCATCCGCAGGGTCGAATGCGACTTCGGTCCGAATCCGACCTTCTTGCTGCGTCCGAGCGCCCGCAGCACGGGCGGATGCAGGCGGTAGGTGAGCTGGTGTCCGCCGGGCACCTGAGCCTGCACGTCGTCGACGAAGGCGGGGTCGACGAGCATGCGTGCGACCTCGTACTCGTCCTTGTAGGCCGTGAATTTGAACAGGCCTCGGGCCACGGCCTCACTGAGGTCGGTGCGGTCGGTGAGACGACGTTCGGTGGCCCACACGGAGTGCACCCGTTCGATGTAGTGCGCAGCGAGCGCCTCGTCCTGGAAATCGATGAGAGCGGCAGCGCGGATCTTCACCAGTCGCTGCACTTCACCATCGAAAGCGGTGCCGTCGAACAACCGGTCCGGCGCGATCGTCACGGCACGGTCGCGGCGTGCCGGTTCGGTGGCCTCGCGGAACGCATCGGGGTCGGCGATCGCCGCGCGCCCCCACCGGAATGCAGCGATGTTGGTCGCCGCCGAGACACCGTTGATCTCGATCGCTTCCTCGATCGCGGCTGCCGGGATCTGCAGTCCTCCGAGTTGGTGCGCGGCGCCCACGATCAGGAAGTTCGCGGCGGCGGTCTCACCGAACAGCGCCTGCGACGCGGCGAGCGCGTCGAACGAGGCCAGTTCGCGAGTGGTCGCCTCGAGCCGCGCGAGCAGACCGTCCTCGTCGGGGTGACGGATCGACCGGTCGTACACCATGTCTCCGGTGGGTGTGCGGCTCGTCGACGCGACCGCGACGGTTGCGGCGGTGTTCGCGTAGGCGAGGTTCTTCGGCTCGGTGGCGGTGAGCAGATCGAGCGCGAGCAGGCACGATGCCCCACCTGTGCCGACGCGGTTGCCCGGTTCGAGGTCGCCCACGGCGAAGCGCAGGTGGGAGACCACCGGACCGGCCTTCTGACTCATCCCGATCTGGTCGAGCGATTCGACCTCGAATCCGGCACGCAGCGCCGCGGTGGCGAGCACCTGGTTGACGGTGACGATGCCGGTGCCGCCGATTCCGGCGAGGAAGACATTGCTGGTCCCTGTCGGAACGTCGACGGTGGTGTCCGGCACGGCGGGCGGTATCGGCGCGGTGCGCGGCTCGAGCTTCCGATCCGGTGTGGTTTCGACCGTCACGAACGACGGGCAGTCCCCGTCGAGGCACGAGTAGTCGGTGTTGCACGACGTCTGGTCGATCCGCGTCTTGGGGCCGAATTCGGTGTCGACAGGCTGGACCGACAGGCAGTTGCTCTTGACACCGCAGTCTCCGCACCCTTCACAGACCGCTTCGTTGACGACCACTCGGGTGGTGCGGGCGGGCAGGGTGCCGCGCTTGCGCTGACGACGCGCGTCGGCGGCGCAGTGCTGGTCGTAGATGAGTACGGTGACGCCCGGAACCTCCCGCAGCAGTTTCTGTGCTTCGTCGAGCCGGTCACGGTGCCAGACCACAGTGCCTCGCGCGAGGGTCCGCTTGCGGTGCCGCGCGGGTTCGTCAGAACAGATGATGATCTTGCGGACGCCCTCGGTTGTGAGTTTGTGAGTCAGGGCGGGGATCTTCAGGGCGCCTTCGGCATCCTGCGCGCCGGTCATCGCAACAACGTCGTTGTAGAGCAGCTTGTAGGTGATGTTCACGCCGGCCGCGACACATGCCTGGACGGCGAGTTGACCGGAGTGGAAGAAGGTTCCGTCGCCGACGTTCTGGAACATGTGCCCGATGTCGGTGAACGGTGCCTGCCCGATCCATTGAGCGCCCTCCCCACCCATCTGGGTCAGGCCCGTCACGGCACTGTCGGTGCGACCGGACAGGGTGACCAGGGTGTGGCAGCCGATTCCGCCGCCGCCGATCGAACCCTCGGGCAGGGCGGTGGAGCGGTTGTGGGGGCAGCCGCTGCAGAAGTACGGGGTGCGCGAGGTGGAGAGAACTTCGAGTGGCAACTGCGGCAGGGGGCCAGGACCGAGTTCGATGTACTCGCGCAGCACGCGGCGGAGCGGCCCGCGGATCCGGCCGGCGGTCAGTTCGCCGCCGAAAGGCACGAGCGGACGCCCATCCGCATCCTTCTTGCCGAGGATGCGCGGCGCGGAATCCGTCCCGTAGAGGATCTCTCGGATCTGGGTTTCGACGAAGGCCGTCTTGTCCTCGACCACGATCAGTTCGTCGAGTCCGCGCGCGAAATCCCGGACGAGGTCCGGCCCGAGGGGGTACGGCATTCCTATGCGCAGCAACCGAATTCCCGCGCGATGCAGGTCCGCGTCGGCGACGCCGAGGTCGAGCAGCGCCTGCCGCAGCGCGTCGAAGGTGGTTCCGGTGGCCGCCAGGCCGATCCGGGCGTGCGTCGGATCGACCTCGACGACGTCGAGTGCGTTGGCCTTGCCATAGGCCAGGACGGTCTTCCAGCGCGGCCCGTACAGGTCGGCCTCGGCGAGCACGCTGTCGCCCGGGGCCGCCATCGGCCGCTGGCGGTACGTGAACGGCCGCCCTTCCCATTCGATCTCGGGGACGATGATGGACAGATCCGACACCGACCCGTCGATCGACCAGGCCCCGTCGGCAACGTCGGCGACGATCTTGAGCGCAACCACACACCCGGACGCGCGTGACAAAGCGACACCGTGCAGGCCCATTGTGACGATCTCGGCAGCGTTGCGCGGGTACAGCACGGGGATGCCCAGTGCCGCAAGGGACCGTTCACTCACCGCGGGCACGGTGGAGGATTTCGACGCCGGGTCGTCGCCGACCATGAGCAGCATGCCGCCGTGCGGGTCGACGCCGTACATGTTGGCGTGCCGCAGCGCGTCGGTGGCGCGGTCGAGGCCTGGCCCCTTCCCGTACCAGACGCCGACCACACCGTCGTGGGTCGGAGTGCCTGCCCCGAGCTGTCCTTGACTCCCCCACACCGAGGTCGCTGCGAGCTCCTCGTTGAGACCGGGGGTGAAGGTGATGTCGTGCTCGGCGAGGACCTTCGGCATGCCGTGCAGCATCTTGTCGAGGCCACCGAGTGGGCTGCCCTGATAGCCGGAAATGAACGTCGCGACCCGGCGGCCGTCGCGGATGTCTCGCACATGTTGTTCGACGAGCTGCCGCGCAATTGCCTGCACGCCGGTGAGCAGGACCGTGCCCGAACCGGATCGATACCGGTCGTCCAGGTCGTAGGGATGTCGTTCACTTTCGCGGATCGTGGTTTCCGTCATCGCGCACCACCGTTCGTTCGGCGCGGCACTCGATTCATCGCGCCGCTTCGATCACATCATTTGGTTCAGTAATGCTCGCGATATATGCCCGAAAGTGTCAACGAAAAAATTTTCAGCAAGTCATTTTGATCTCATGTGACCTGACGCACATGCAAATAGGTGCGCAGTGTGATCAGTCCCGCATCGGCGTGACTCCCGCGTTCGACGTCTCGGAGGACAGCAAAGTCACTTGCACACGCGCGTACAGTTGATGAGGTACGACACATTTTGTCGGAATTCCCGGCAGAAGTTTCGGGGATGCGCTAGGCACCGCGCTTCTTGCGACCGAGGGGGTCGGCGCTCTCATGTGAGGTGGGGATCCGCGCATTCGGTCGGCAGGCCACAGCATCGCTCTGCCGACCTGGACACCGGGCACGCTGATCACGAGGCACGCCCGGGCAGAGCACTGAATACCGACCTGTCTCCGAAAGGAGGCCGTCATGCGTACGACTATTTCGGCCGCAGCATGCGCAGCCGCCGGCGCCCTGCTTCTGAGCCCTCTGGCGGCGGGGATTGCAACAGCCCAGAATGCACCGAACACCGTGGGAATGTCGCAAGAGCAAGCAACCAGGGTATTGAACGATTCGGGCGCGCCCTGGCACATCATCAGTCGGGCAGGCAGCACACTTCAGGACTGCACAGTGACCGAACAACGCGACCTCGGCTACGACACCGAGACCGAACAGGAATGGGACTACGACAAAGAAGAATGGAAAACTGTGGAAGTCGACGTGTGGCGGGGAGTCGGACTGATCATCTTCTGCAACTGAGAGCGACACGGCCCCATGCATGTTCGAAGGGAACACGCACGGGGCCATCGGCAGCGGAGTCCGAGGACTCAGAGTTCGCGGAATCTCGGAATCAGATGTTCGGCGACATGCTTCGCCTCGTCGATGAGCGGCCAGCCGGCCAGGATCAGCGAGGTCAGCCCCGTCCTGTCGCGTAGCGTCCGCACGTGTCCGGTGATCTCGTCGGGTGTACCCGCGTAGTACACCGCCGACGATCCGGTCGCGAAGATGTCCAGCGGCGACCATGCCGTGATGCCCGCGTAGAGCCCGTCACCGAGGTACAGATCCTCGGGCTCGGGAAGCTTTCCCGCGTTGATCGTGTCGACCCAGCCCTGACGCTGCGCATCGCGGGCGGTGAAGGTCTTCAGATCCTGTTCTCCATGGGTGCGACGCCGGACCGCATTGTCGAGCACCTCGCGGATCCGGTCGATACCGGCGTCCTCGAACAACGACCGGAACCGGTCGAGCGCCTCCGCCTGCGTCGGCCGCACGATGACGCCCGACAGCGCGCCGAAATCGGTGTATTCGCGTCCTTCAGCGGCCGCCGACTCTCGCGCCGCGGCGAACTTGGCTTCGACGAAGGCCGTGTCGCGCAGCATGATCAGGTAGGCGTCGAGAACTTTACCTGCGTTCTGCAGCCCGGCAGGTGAATCGCCTGTACCCCACAGCGGTACCGAATGACCACCGGAGGGCGGATCGATGCGCAGGGGCGTGTTCGGGAAGTTCGATTCCGTACCCTCGGCGTAGATGCGGTGGAAGTCGGCCCAGTACTGTTCACCGAGTTCGTAACGTCGGTCGTGCTCGACGTTCATGTCGTACTTCGTGAGGATGTTCTCGCGCCCGTTGACCGAGTTGATCATCAGTCGGCCGCCACTGAATGCGTCGAAGGTGAGCGCCTTCTCCGCAAGCAACCGGGCCGGTGTCATGTTGGCATACACCGCGACGAGAAACTTCATCCGACTGGTGTGTGCCGCAGCCCAGGTCGCGGAGATGAATGGATCGTTCGGCCAGGTCGCGACGAGCGCCCCGTCGAAACCACCCTCATCGATGGTTTCGGCAAGCTCGATCTGCCGTCGACCGTCGACGGGATACAGCCCGTCGGGGCTCCACGGGTAGTCGCCATCGGCCTGTGTGAGATACCAGAAAGTCTTGATGCCCATCAGTTTTCGTCCTTCTTCGGCAGTTCGATTGCCTCGATGCGGGCGCGGGCGCGCAGGGTGTCGGCGTCGACCGCGTAGAGCGCATCGAGGTAGGCCACCGCGAACGAACCCGGGCCGGACGAGTTCTGCTCGGCGATCTCGGCCGCGACCGCGACGTGCGTGTGCGCAGCCGCCAGTCCGATCAATGCGGTCGGGGCGACCGCAAGGTAGGCGGCGACAAGCCCGCCGAGCGAGCAGCCGGTGGAAGTCACCCGGGGCAGCATGGCGCTGCCGCCTGCGATGCGCAGCCCGGTGACCGCACCGTCGCGGTCGCGGCCCACGAGATAATCGACCGGACCTGATGCGGACACCGCATCGGAATGGTCGAGCAGGGCGAGCGCTGCCGGGATCGCCGCCGCCGCCTCGTCGGCACTGTCGACGCCGCGTGTGTCGCCGCCCAGCCCCGCCAGCGCGATGATCTCGGAGGCGTTGCCACGGATCGCAGTGGGCCGGTAGGCGAGCAGGTCTGCGGCAAGTCCGGTACGCCACGGCAGCCCCCCGACACCGACCGGGTCGAGGACCCACGGGGTTCCCGCGTCGTGTGCAGATTCGGCGGCTGCAGTGAACGCGGCGGCGGTGCCGTCGTCAGGTGTCCCGAGGTTGACGAGAACCCCACCGGCGATGCGCGCGAAACCGCCCGCTTCGTGGGCGTTGTCGATGTGGGCGTTGCTGGCACCTGCCGCGAGCAGAACATTGGTCAGGAAGTTCGCGGACACAATGTTGGTCAACGACTGCACCAGCGGGGTGCGGGAGCGCAGCTCGTCGAGAGCGGCGGCGAGATCGTCGATCGTCGGCGCGTTCGTCGTGGGGGTCATGGGGTTCCTGTCACAGGGGCGTCGGGTCTGGCTGGGGCGAGGAGTCGGCACACACGGTGCCCCGTACATCGCGTCATACCGCTCCCCTGTCGTCCGAGATCATCGGCAGCGTCGGATCCTCGGTCCACTCCGCGAGCGATCCGTCGTAGACCGCGATGTCGTCGTGACCGATCCGAACCAAGGCGAGCGCGACCAGACATGCGGACACCCCGCCACCGCAGTAGACGACAAGTGGACGCGCAGCGGCGGCCAGTGCGGATTCGACCTGCGCTGCGAGCTCCGAGCGAGTGCGCAGGACTCCCACATCGAGGAGGCTCTTGGCAGGTAGGTTCCGGCTGCCGGGGATACGGCCGCGACGCGCGTATCTCGTGGTCGCGGTGCCTGCGAAGTGTTCGGGGTCGAGTGCACACAGCAGCGTCCCCTGGGCCGTACCCGCACTGACGGCAAGGGCGTCGTCCCGGTCGCGCCACAGGCCATGGTCGGTGACATCCACCGGTTCGATCCCTGCCCGCGGTTCGGACGGTTCCGAGGAGATCGGTAGGCCGAGTTCGGTCCAGCGGGCCAGCCCACCGTCGAGGACTCGCGCCGCGATGCCGATGTTGCGCAGCATCCACCACACCCGCGACGCCCAGGTCATCTCCCCTGCGTCGTACACCACGATATCGGTGCCGGACCCGGCACCGATGCGGGCCAGTGCGGCCGCCAGGTGTTCGGGTTCGGGCCGTGTGAAATGCAGCGGCGCGTCGGGCGCACTGAACTCGCCGAGCAGATCGACGTGCACGGAGCCGGGGATATGCGCATCCGACCAGGCCGAGAGCCCGGATTCTGGGCGGTAGTCGCCATCGAACCGCGGCTTCGGAAACGAGACGGAGGCGTCGAGAACGACGAACGCCGCAAGGTCGCGCGCAAGATCCTCGGCGGCGACCAGCACATTGTCACCACGGGAATCGTCGCCACCACGGGAATCGTCGCCCCGTACAGCCCTCGGCATCTCCTCGATCACCTCTGCGACGCTAAACGACGAATAACGTATACGCAAGTATACAATTGTCGTCGATGGCATAATCTCCGCATACACCTGCGAAAGGGGAGCAATGACCGACCGGGACACCACGGCCGACCTGACCGGCTCACTACTCGGAGAGCTTCCCACCGGACGCGACGATCAGACCTCGAAGCAATACCTGAGGCTGCGCGCCGACGTCCTCGCGGGCAAGTTCCCCCGCGGCACTGCTCTGCACGAGACTCAGCTCAGCGAGACCTACGGAGCCTCACGCACCCCCATTCGGGAAGCCCTGAACTGGCTTGCCCACGACGGTCTGCTCGAGCGCGCCACACGGGGATTCCGGGTCCGGTCGGGAACTCCCGAGGACGTCATCGAGATCTACGCCGCGCGAGTGGCCCTCGAATCCGAAGCCGCCGGAGCCGCAGCAATCCGCCACACCGAACTCGACCTCGCCCGACTCGAGCAGCTCCACACCTTCTGCTGTTCGGCCTCCGACGACACCGACGTCCGCGCCGGGAACTTCCGCTTCCACGAAGCACTGTGGCAGGCCGCCCACAACGCCACCATCACCGCACTCCTCATCCGGTTGACCACACAGCTCCGGATCTACGACTCGGGCCCGCCGTCGACCTACGGCGAGCCCGACGTACTCAACGACGAACACGACCTGATCTTGACTGCACTGCGTGCACGCGACGAGTCGGCCGCCCGCGAACACATGCGTGCGCACCTCGAACGCAGCCGCGAACTGCGCATCAAGATGTTCGCCGGAGGCTGAGGTTCGGAGGCTGAGGTTCGGAGCACGAATGCTTCAGTGCCCGTTGACTTCTCCGCCGAATACCCGCTCGACCACTGCCCTCGCACGACGCGTCACTCGCAGGTAGTTGTCGAGGAACTCGGACGCATCATCGCTGTCTCCGCCCGCGGCGCTCGCCACAGCCGCGAGTTGCCGACCCGGACCTGGAAGCTGATCGCTCGGCTTTCCCCGCACCAGAACGAGGGCATTACGCGCACGGGTGGCGGTGATCCACGCGTCACGGAGCAACTCGACGTCGGCCGCACTGATGAGTTCGGCGGCACCGATCGCGTCGAGCGTCTCGAGGGTCGACGTGTTGCGCAGCGACTCGATCTCGTGCGCGTGCTGGAGTTGCAGCAATTGCACGGTCCATTCGACGTCGGACAGTCCGCCGCGACCCAGTTTCGTGTGAGTCGCCGGATCGGCGCCGCGTGGCAGCCGTTCGGAGTCCATCCGAGCCTTGATCCGGCGAATCTCCCGCACCGCATCCTGCGTGACCCCGCCTTCGGGGTAGCGCACGCGGTCGATCATGTGAAGGAAGCGGAGCCCGAGCTCGGGGTTGCCCGCGACGGTGTGGGCACGTAGCAACGCCTGGATCTCCCACGCCTCTGCCCACTGCGTGTAATACGCCTCGTACGACTCGAGGGTGCGCACCAGTGCACCGCTGCGTCCCTCGGGGCGCAGGTCGAGATCGACTTCGAGCGGGGGGTCGGTGCTCGGCGCTCCCAGAAGTGAGCGGACCTGCTCGGCGACGGACACCGCCCACTTCAGGGCGACGGTCTCGTCGGCGCCGGGCAGCGGTTCGCACACGAACAGCACGTCGGCATCGGATCCGTAACCGAGTTCGGCACCACCGAGCCGGCCCATGCCGATCACTGCGATACGCGCAGGCGCCGGACCCTTCGTACGTTCGGACCCCCGGATCACCGCGGCCAGCGCAGCTTCCAGAACCGCCGACCATACGGACGAGAGCGCTTCGCACACTTCGGGCACCGAGAGCATCCCGAGGAGATCCGCGCTCGCGATCCGCGCGAGTTCCGCCCGGCGCAGTGAACGCGACGCCGCGATCGCCCGCGCAGGGTCGTCGTAGCGCGACGACGACGTGACAATCGCCTTCCACACCTCGGCAGGTTTCGCTTCGAGCAGGCGCGGCCCTGTGGAGGCAGCGGCATAGAGCCGGATGACGTCCGGTGACTTGATGAGGAGTTCGGGCACGTACGCCGAGGTTCCCAGCACCTTCATCAAGCGTTCCGCGACCGAAGGCTCGTCGCGCAGCACCCGAAGGAACCATACCGTGTCGTACAACGCGTCGGACAGTCGACGATACGCGAGCAAACCACCGTCGGGATCGACTGTTTCGCCGAGGGATTCGAGCAACTGGGGAAGCAACAGGGCCTGGATCCGCGCCTTACGGGATGCTCCCCCGGACAGCGCAGCGAGGTGTTCGAGGGCATGCCGCGGTGCGGTGTAGCCGAGCGCCGCGAGCTGCCGGACGGCAGCGTCCGGCGACAGACGCACCGCGTCCTTCTCGAGCCGGGTCACCGATTCGAGGAGTGGACGGTAGAACAAGCGCGCGTGGAGCCGACGGATTCGCGCGGAGTTGCGTTTGATCTCCGACTGAAGGACGCCGAGCGAATCGTTGCGTCCGTCCGGTCGCATGTGCGCCGCGCGCGCGAGCCAACGCAGGTTCTCGCGGTCGTCCGGAGACGGAAGGGTATGGGTGCGCTTGAGTCGTTGAAGCTGCAGACGGTGTTCGAGCAACCGGAGGAACTCGTACGACGCGCGCAGATTCGCGGCGTCGTCACGCCCGACGTATCCGCCGTCCGCGAGCGCGGACAACGCTTCAACGGTGTTGGACACACGCAACGACTCATCGGTGCGGCCGTGCACCATCTGCAGTAACTGCACCGCGAACTCGACATCGCGCAGACTGCCTTTTCCGAGTTTGAGTTCGCGTTCCCGCAGATCCTCCGGGACGAGTTCTTCGACCCGGCGACGCATTGCCTGCACCTCCGGCACGAACGCTTCGCGTTCCGAGGCCGTCCACACCAACGGGCTCAGCGCTTCGATGTAGCGACGCCCCAGGTCGAGGTCGCCGGTCATCGGTCTGGCCTTGAGCAGTGCCTGGAATTCCCACGTCTTGGCCCACCGGTTGTAGTACGCCACGTGGGATTCGAGGGTGCGCACCAATTCGCCGCGTTTCCCTTCGGGGCGGAGCGCGGCGTCGACTTCGAAGAACGCCGACGTTCCGATGCGCATCATTTCGCCCGCGATACGGCTCGCCCGCGCATCGGCGGGCTCGGCGACGAAGATCACGTCGACGTCACTGACGTAATTGAGTTCGCGCGCACCGCATTTACCCATCGCAACGACTGCGATGTCATGGGGGCACGGCTCATCGGGGATGACGGTGGCCAACGCCACTGCGAGCGCCGCGGTCAGTGCGGCGTCGGCGAGATCGGAGAGCCGTTCGCCCACTTCGAGGTAGGGCACGACCGGTTCGTTCTCGACCGTCGCAGCAAGATCGGCTGCGGCGATGAGCATGAGTTGATCACGGTACGTCGTCCGCAATGCCGCAACGGCGTCCGGACCTGTGATGCCTGCACGGTGGATCAGTCGGTCGGACCGCCCACCGGTTTCTGGGACCGACGCGACGCAGTCGAGCATCCGGACGGTGAACGTGTGCCGGTCGGGTAGTTCGAGAGTGCCGGTGAGCATGCGCCACCGGTCGGGGTGTGCGACGACGTGGTCGCCGAACGCCGCAGAGGAACCGAAGAGGGCGAGCAATCGTCCCCGAAGGCTCTTGTCGATACGCAACGCTTCGTCGAGCTCGGCCCATCCGCGCTCGCCGAGTACGTCGGCGAGGCGGCTCAGGGTCCGCAGCGCGAGGTCTGCGTTGGGCGCCCGGGACAGCGCCCACATCAGTTCGATGCTCCCGACGTCCGTCCACCCCAGTTGCGCCAGCTCGTCGGCCGCGGTGCGTTCGACGAGTCCGAGCCGTCCGGGCCCTGGGATGGCGGAGCGCGCAGGCGGCGGCTTCACCATGGCGTCTACAGCCCCAGGTACTGCTCGAGCTCGAACGGGGTCACCTGACTCCGATAGTTCTCCCATTCCCGCCATTTGTTACGCAGGAAATAGTCGAACACGTGTTCACCGAGGGTTTCGGCGACCAGTTCCGAGTTCTCCATCTCGCGCAACGCGATGTCGAGGTCGGTGGGCAGCTCCTTGTAACCCATCGCCCGGCGTTCGGCGGCCGTCAGTGCCCACACGTCGTCCTCTGCCTCGGGCGCGAGGGTGTAACCCTTCTCGATGCCCCGCAAGCCGGCCGCGACCAGCACTGCGAACGCAAGGTACGGGTTGCAGGCCGAGTCCGGGGTACGGATCTCGACTCGGCGCGACGATGCCTTGTTCGGCGTGTACATCGGTACGCGGACGAGCGCCGATCGGTTGGACGGCCCCCAGCATGCAGCGGTGGGGGCTTCACCGCCGTGCACGATGCGCTTGTACGAGTTGACCCACTGATTGGTCACCGCGCTGATCTCGGGCGCGTGCTCGAGGATGCCTGCGATGAACGCCTTGCCCGTCGCCGAGAGCTGCAGCGGATCGTCCGGGTCGTGGAATGCGTTGGTCTCGCCCTCGAACAACGACATGTGGGTATGCATGGCCGAGCCCGCGTACTGCTGGAAAGGCTTGGGCATGAATGTGGCTCGCACGCCCTCTGCCATCGCGATCTCTTTGACCACGTAGCGGAAGGTCATCACGTTGTCGGCCATCGACAGCGCATCGGCGTACCGCAGGTCGATCTCCTGCTGACCGGGCGCGGTCTCGTGATGGCTGAACTCCACGGAGATCCCCATCGATTCGAGTGCGTCGATGGCGTGGCGACGAAAGTGTGGTGCCGAACGATGCACCGACTGGTCGAAGTAGCCTCCGTCGTCGGCCGGGACCGGCGGAGCACCGGGTTCGCCGTTCTCGACGAGGAAGAACTCGATCTCGGGGTGCACGTAGCAGCTGAAACCCAGATCGCTCGCCTTGTTGAGCTGACGACGCAACACGTGCCGTGGGTCTGCCCAACTCGGGGTGCCACCCGGCATGGTGATGTCGCAGAACATCCGCGCCGAGTACTGGTGGCCGCGGTCGTCCATCCAGGGCAGCACCTGGAAGGTCGTGGCATCGGGGCGCGCGACCATGTCGGCCTCGGAGATGCGGGAGAAGCCCTCGATGGCCGAGCCGTCGAAGCCGATGCCTTCTTCGAAGGCACCCTCGAGTTCGGCCGGGGCGATCGCCACGGATTTGAGGGTCCCGACAACGTCGGTGAACCACAGACGCACGAACCGAATGTCGCGCTCTTCGAGGGTGCGGAGCACGAACTCCTTCTGGCGATCCATATCGGCGAGCGTAGGCATGATCCGTTAATTCCGTGTTACATCGCCCATTCCCATTCGTGGCGTGTCGCTCACACTCGCGCCGGGTCAGCAGTGCGGGTCGGTCCCGGGTACCTCGAGGTCGACGAAATAGCTGATCACAGCGTCATCGACACAGTCGTTACCGTCGAACACAGCGGTGTGCTGGTTTCCGTCGAAGCTCACCAATGCGCCCCCGAGCTGACGGGCCAGGTCCACCCCGGCCTGGTACGGGGTGGCAGGATCGCCGGTCGTCGAGACCACGAGCACGGGAGGCAACCCGGGCACGTCCGGGGTGTGCGGTTCCCCCGTCGCCGGAACGGGCCAGAATGCGCACACGTCGAGGGGCGCCTCCCCGGTTCCGCGTCCGTCGTCGAGGAAGGGCGCCGCCTGCCGGAAACGCATGTCGAGTTCACCCGCGATCGCCCGATCGGTCACCGGCTGGTCGTCGACGCAGCGGACCGCGTTGAACGCGTCGTTGATGTTGCTGTAGGTACCGTCGTCCTGCCGCCCTTCATACAGATCAGCGAGACGGAGGAGCGTGTCGCCGGTGCCGTCGGAAAGGGCGCTCAGGCCGGCGCGCAGCGACCCCCACAGAGCCGACGAGTACAGGCCCTGCTGAACTCCGGTGATCGCGTCGCGATAGCTCAGCCCCCGCGGGTCGGTGGTGCGGGCGGGCGCCGCGATCAGCGGCCCGACGAGTTGATGGAACCGTGTCGACGCCTGTGCCGGGTCGTTGCCCAGGGGGCAGTCGCCTTGACCCGCGCAGTCGGCAGCGAACTCGTCGAATGCCTTCTGGAACCCTTCTGCCTGCAACACGATCTCCTCGACCGGGTCCTGTTCCGGGTCGATCGCGCCGTCGAGGACCATCGCGCGCACCCGATCCGGGAAGGTTTCCGCGTAGACCGTGCCGAGCCGGGTTCCGTACGAGTACCCGAGAAAGTTCAAGGAGTCGTCGCCGAGCACACCTCGGATCACATCCATGTCGCGCACCACGTCCGCGGTGCCGACATGCGCGAGCAGATCCTCGCCGGTGCGTTCCGCGCACAACTGCGCGTACTCGCGGTTGCGTTTCTCGGCCGCCTCGATCCCTGCGGGACTGCGATCACCGTCGTCGACGGCGCGATCGGCATCGGTCTCCGCGGCAGTGAGGCATCGAACTTGAGGGTCGGACGAACCGATGCCGCGCGGATCGAATCCGACGATGTCGAACTGTCCGGTCAGTTCGGTACCTGTCGCAGCGAGCACGGTGGACAACCCCGATGCCCCGGGCCCTCCGGGGTTGAGCAGGATGGAACCGATCCGATCGCCTTCCGCCTCGATCCGCGAGACCGCGAGCATCACGGTCTGCCCGTTCGGATCGGCGTAATCGAGCGGCACCGAGATCCGGCCGCACTGGGCGCCGCTTCGAGCAAGTACCGGGCCGTCGATGCCGTAATCTCCGCAGCCCTCCCACTCGACGTCCTGCTGGTAGAAGTGCGCCAGTTCCTCGGGCACCGCGACCGTGGACGGCGCTCGCTCCTCGGTCGCGGTATCGGCGCATCCGGCCAGCACCAGTGCACCCACTGCGACGAGGACAACGGACAGACGACGTGAGCGCACACGCGCAGAAACCGGCACCCTCGGATCGTGCCATGTTCACGACTGCACCCCACCGTGTGACCAAACGCACCGACTCGAAGCCTTAGCCGTTGCCTTCACCGGTGGCAGACTGAGACTGTCATCACCCGCCCGGGGACCCTCAGTAGGGCCTCGAGGAAGAAAGAGACAATGATGTCGGAAAATGTGACGTCCGTGTACGGTGGCGGCCCCGCCCCGGCAGACACCCCCAAGCGCAAGACGCGAGTCCACCACCTGCAAGCGATGAAGGCCGAAGGCGCCCGCTGGGCAGAGTTGACCGCGTACGACTACTCCACTGCCCGCATCTTCGAAGAGGCCGGAATTCCGGTGCTCCTCGTCGGCGATTCCGCCGCCAACGTCGTCTACGGCTACGACACCACGGTGCCGGTGACCGTCGATGAACTTCTCCCGCTGGTCCGCGGCGTCGTCCGCGGTGCTCCGCACGCCCTCGTGATCGCCGACCTGCCGTTCGGCACCTACGAGGCATCCCCCGAGCAGGCCCTGGCCACCGCCATCCGGTTCATGAAGGAAGGCGGCGCGCACGCCGTCAAGCTCGAGGGCGGCGAACGCATCGCACCCCAGATCGCTGCGCTCACCGCTGCCGGCATCCCCGTGCAGGCACACATCGGCTTCACACCGCAGTCCGTCAACACCCTCGGCGGGTTCCGGGTGCAGGGCCGTGGCGACGGCGCGGAACAACTCATCACAGACGCCATCGCAGTGCAGGAAGCCGGCGCATTCTCCGTCGTGATGGAGATGGTTCCCGCCGAGATCGCAGGCCAGGTCACCCGCAAGCTGACCATTCCCACGGTCGGCATCGGCGCAGGCAACGAATGCGACGCGCAGGTACTCGTCTGGCAGGACATGGCCGGATACACGAGCGGCAAGACGGCGAAGTTCGTCAAGAAGTTCGGGTCGATCGGCGACGACTTGCGCAGTGCGGCAGCGCAGTATGCGACCGAGGTCGCGAGCGGAGTCTTCCCCGGCCCCGAACACTCCTTCTGAGGTCACGCCCACCCCGGGCGCACTGCACCCACCGTGGGTAAAGTGCGGGCAATGAGTACGCCATGACACGCACTCGAGCCGGGTGAAACCCTCACTCGACTCGAAGCATCCGACGGAGGACTCGATTCGGCGGAGGCCGCGCGCAGGCTCGCCGTATACGGCCCCAACAGCCTCCCGACTCCCCGCTCGGATCGTTGGTGGTGGCGTCTGCTGCGCCAGTTCCACAATGTCCTGTTGTACGTGATGATGGGCGCCGCCGTCGTCACCGCGTTCCTCGAACACTGGATCGACACGGGTGTGCTACTCGGCGCTGTCGTCGTCAATGCCTTGATCGGGTTCGTTCAGGAAGGTCGAGCAGAATCGGCGCTCGACTCGATCCGATCGATGCTCGCACCGCACACTCGGGTGCACCGGGACGGCCGAATCGTCGACATCGCGGCATCAGACCTCGTTCCCGGCGATGTGGTTCGGCTCGTATCAGGCGACCGCGTCCCCACAGATCTGCGGCTGATCCGCTCACGTGATCTCCGCATCGACGAGGCAGCTCTTACCGGCGAATCCCTGCCCGTCGAGAAGTCGACCTCACCCGTCGACGAAGGCAGCGACCTGGGCGACCGCCACTCGTCCTGCTATGCCGGGACAGTCGCGGTGTTCGGCCAGGGCGACGGCGTTGTCGTCGCAACCGGCCCCGACACCGAGCTCGGCCGCATCAACGCGTTGCTGTCCGGAATCGACACCACCACCACGCCGCTACTGCGTCAGATCGACGGTTTCGGCCGGTGGCTCGCGGCCGTGATCCTGGTCGCCGCAGCGGCAACATATCTCTTCGGCGTGTTCGTCCGCGGCGAGACGCCGGCCGAGATGTTCACGATGGCGGTGGCACTGGCGGCCTCCGCAATTCCCGAGGGCCTCCCCGCTGTGATGACGGTGGCACTCTCCCTCGGCGTACAGCGCATGGCACGCCGCAACGCTGTCATACGCAGGCTCCCTGCGGTCGAGACCCTCGGTTCCGTGACGGTGATCTGCTCCGACAAGACGGGCACCCTCACCCGTAATGAGATGACCGTGCAGAAGATCGTGGGCGCGCACCGAACGATCGATGTGGGCGGGGTGGGCTATGCACCGGTGGGTAACCTCACCACCGGTGAGGGCACCGCCATCGCCCGAGAATCCTCCGCAGCGCTGGATCTCACACTCCGGACCGGTGTGCTGTGCAACGACTCACGGCTATTCGAGACCGACGGCTCGTGGGAGATCGACGGCGACCCCACCGAGGCCGCGCTGTTGGTGCTCGGCAGGAAGGCAGGCCTCCATGCGGAGGCTGCCATCGCCACATGGCCACGTCTCGATGTCGTCCCGTTCGAATCCGAACACCGGTTCATGGCCACCCTCCACCGCCACGACGACGGACGACGCGAACGGATCCTCCTCAAGGGCGCCCCCGAGAACGTCCTCGCGGCATGCACACACCAACTCGACGACACCGGCGACCGCCACACCATCGACACTGCATATTGGGATCGCCGCGCCCGTGAGATCGCCGCCCAAGGGTTGCGGTTGCTTGCATTGGCGTACCGCGACCGCGAAGCCGATACCGGAACGCTCGAATTCGAGGACGCGCTCGACGGCTTCACGGTTCTTGCGCTCGTCGGCATCATCGACCCACCGCGCGAAGAAGCCATCGTCGCAGTACGCGAATGCCACCGCGCCGGAATCGAAGTCAAGATGATCACCGGCGACCACGCCGACACAGCCGGAGAAATCGGCGCCCAGATGGGCCTGGGCGTCGGCAGAGTACCGGTGACCGGCGCGCAGATCGAAGCACTCGACGACGCAGCCCTGCGGCGCGTCGTCGCCGAGACCGACGTGTTCGCGCGCGCCAGTCCCGAACACAAACTGCGGCTCGTGCGCGCGCTTCAGAAGAACGGTGAGGTAGTCGCCATGACCGGCGACGGAGTCAACGATGCCCCCGCGCTCACCCGCGCCGACGTCGGCATCGCCATGGGAAAGGGCGGCACCGAGGCGGCGAAGGAATCGGCCGACATGGTGCTCGCGGACGACAACTTCGCCAGCATCGCAGCAGCGGTACGCGAGGGCCGCGGCATCTACGACAACATCAAGAAGTTCGTGTTGTTCATGCTGCCCACGAACGGCGGCGAAGCACTCGTGGTCGTCGCGGCCATCGCGTTCCAGCTGACCCTTCCGATGACTCCCGCTCAGGTGCTGTGGATCAACCTGGCCACCGTGAGCACCCTCGGCCTCGCCTTGGCTTTCGAACCCACCGAGAAGTCAGTGATGCAGCGCGCGCCTCGTCCACCGGGAGAGTCGCTGATGACCCCGTTCTTCGTATGGCGGGTGGCGATGGTGTCTGTACTGATGATGGCGGGTTCTCTCGGGTTGTTCCTGTGGGAGCTCGAATCCGGCACCTCCGTCGAGGTCGCCCGCACCGTCGCGGTCAACGCGATCGTCGTCGCCGAGATGTTCTACCTCTTCAACAGCCGCCGCATCTACAACTCGGTACTCGACCGCGAAGGATTGCTCGGAAGCCCTTACGTCCTCGGCGCCGTCGCACTGTGCGCGCTGCTGCAACTGCTCTTCACGTACGCACCGTTCATGCAGGTGGTTTTCGGTTCGGCGGCATTGGCGCCCGCCGACTGGGCCAAGGTACTCGGCGCGGGTCTGTTGGTGTTCGTGGTTGCAGAATTGGAAAAATGGGTGGTTCGCCGGGTACGACGCTCGCGGATGTCCGAGCAGTCATCGGCGTCGGCACTGTCCTGATCGGTGTCAAATCTCGTCGTCGACCGCGACCAGCCGCACACTCGCAACCCGGCGGCCGTCCAGCAAATCGACGATCAGTCGACACCCGCCGACGACGACACTGTCCCCCACGACCGGGAGATGTTGCAAGCGTTCCTGCACGAACCCCGCGACCGTCTCGTAGTCTCCGTCCGGTAGTGCGATCCCGGTCTCCGCTGAGAAGTCCTCGACGATCATCAACCCGTCGACACACCCCGCATCCGAATTCGACTCCCTACCCGCGTCCCGATCGCCGGTGTCACCGCCGATCTCACCGATGATCTCCTCGACGACGTCCTCGAGGGTGACGATCCCGGCCGTACCGCCGTACTCGTCGACGACGATGGCGAACTGCTGGTCGCCGAGCCGCAGATCGTGCAGGGCCGTCAACGCAGGGATGGTCATCGGCAGGTGCAACACTTCACGGCACGCATCGCGGACCATCGCGTCGGGATCGGCAAGAATCAGATCGCGGACGTGGACGACCCCGACGACGTCGTCGAGTGATCGCCCCGTCACCGGATACCGGATGTGCCCACCGCGCAGCGCGTCGTCACGCGCATCGGCAATCCGAGCCGACGCCTCGAGAAAGTGCACCTCGGTGCGCGGCAACATGACTTCGGCCAGCGACCGTTCCACCGCGTCGAACACCTCCGACAACAGCATCCGTTCGTGCTCCGGAATAGCCGTCTGGTGGACCATGTCCCGAAGGTCGTCGTGGGTGACCTCCTCACCCCGGGCAGCAGGGTCTCCGCCGAGGGCTCGCACGACCAGATCCGTGGACACGGACAACAACCGGATCACCGGGCGCATCACGAACGCGAACTTGTCGAGGACGGGCCCGGCCAGGAGCGCCACACTCGTGGCGCGCTGCAGGGCGATCCTCTTGGGCACGAGTTCACCGAGCACCAGCGACAAGTACGCGATCACGAGCGTGGTGAGGACGAGCGCAACCGCCGACGCCGCACCGGTCGGCAATCCCCAACCGTTGAGTATCGGCTCCAGTCCAGGTGCGATCGCCGAAGCACCGTATGCGGCGGAGAAGAACCCTGCGACGGTGACACCGATCTGCACGGCCGACAGGTATCGGTTCGGATCACGCGCAAGCGCGCCGACGCGGGCCGCCCGGCCACCTCGTCGTTCGAGCGCCCGGATCCGTCCGGCATTGAGTGATATCAGCGCGATCTCGGTCGCCGCGAACACTCCACCCAGCAAGATGAACGTGAGGACGAGTGCGGAATTGCCGAGGACGGACGCGGTCATGAGCCGATTCCGTCCCGTCGGCGAAGCAGTGCGAGATCGGCCATGTCACCTGACTCCTCGACGGTCGGACACGATGGACCCAGCTTAGAAGGGCGCTCATCGGCGTTTCCGGATTCGATGGCACACTCGACGGCGACCACGACCACCGAACCGTGAGGTGCGCACACCCATGACCCGATTCCGACGCGTTCCCGTCGCTGCTGCCGCAGCTGCAGCCATGATCGGCTTCCTCGGCGCGTGCGCCCCCGGAACCACCGCGGATCCCACGACGTCGAACACACCGCCGGCCTCCGAACCGGCGCAGGGGCCCGGCGGTGTCACCGAAGCCCAGGCCGCCGACCTGTGCGCCCGCATGGAGGGCCAACTGCAGAGCTGGCGTACTTACACGCCGTCCGTCGGCAAGGGTGGTCTGAACATCCTCGTCGGTGAATGGGGTGCGGCGAACGGTGTCGATCTGATCGCGCTGGCCGGCGATCGCGCGCGCGTCGACACCATCACCTCCGAACAGTGCTCCCAGGTGCGCGACGAGACGTTGTCCTCCCTGCAGATTCCGGATCTCGCGTCGGCCCTCGTCGGGTTCTAGGCGATGACCGAACGTCGCGAGCCGTACCCCGCGATCGAACCGTTCGAGCACGGCTACCTCCCTGTCGGCGACGAACAACAGGTGTACTGGGAGGTCAGCGGAAACCCGGACGGCAAGCCCGTGGTGTTCCTCCACGGCGGGCCGGGGGGTGGTATCTCACCCGAGCAGCGCAGGTTCTTCGACCCCGAGGCCTACCGGATCGTGATGTTCGACCAGCGCGGGTGCGGTCGTTCGCGGCCGCACGTCGCGGACGGGGCCGACCTGTCGGTCAACACGACCGACCATCTTCTCGCCGACATCGAACGGCTGCGCGTTTTCCTGAACATCGAACGGTGGATGGTGTTCGGCGGATCGTGGGGGTCCACACTCGCGCTGGCCTATGCGCAACGTCATCGCGACCGGGTCACCGAATTGGTGCTGCGCGGAATCTTCCTACTGCGCCGCGCCGAGATCGACTGGTACTACAACGGGGGTGCCGGGGCGGTCTTCCCGGATCTGTGGGAAGGGTTCCTCGCACCGCTGACCGGCGCGGATGCCGGCGAGAATCCGGTCGACACCTATCACCGGCTGCTGCACTCCCCCGACCCGGACGTCGCGTTGCGCGCAGCGGTCGCATGGTCGACCTGGGAGGGCGGAACGAGTTCGCTGCTGCCGCAACCCGGACATGTCGCCGACACCGCAGAGCCCCGCTTCGCACTCGCCTTCGCCCGTATCGAGAACCACTACTTCTACCATCGCGGGTTCCTCGACGAAGGGCAGTTGTTACGGGACGCGCACCTCCTCGACGGAATCCCCGGCGTGATCGTGCAGGGCCGTTACGACGTGGTGTGCCCCGCGACGAGCGCGTGGGATCTCCATCGCGCCTGGCCCGACTCGGCGTTGCACATCGTCGATGATGCCGGGCATTCTGCGCACGAGCCCGGTATCACCCACCATCTGCTGGAAGCGACAGATCTGTTCCGATAACACCTCTGTTCCGATAGCACCGCCCACCGCCCACCGGCCGCCAGGCGCCGGTCGTCATCGGCATCACGCCGTAGTTCTCGGTGTCACTGCGGGAGCCGGCCGAACCCCACCACAGCCGAGTCGTCCGACCATTCGAGCGTGTGGACGCGGATTCGACCGAATTCGTTGCCGCCCACGGTGATCGCCTCATCACCGTCGACCGCGACGACGATGTTGGTGTGCTGGCCGAAGCCGGCGGTGTTCTCGTACAGAACGACGTCGCCCACTTCGGGCCGGTAGCCGGAATCCACGGGTTCGTATCGATCGTGCTGCTCGTAGTACTCCTGCAGGGTGTACACGCCGGGGATCCGCCAGTGTCCGGAGTGCGGATTCGTCAGTGGCATACCGGCCTCCCGCATGATCCAGCTGACGAAGTCGGCGCACCACTGTTCCTCGACGCCCTCCGAGTAGAAGGTGCCGGGACGTTGGGTCCGGTGTTCGTCCTCGAGTAGGCGGACGACCGCCGCCTGCTCCTCCGACAAGGCAGCGGCGTCGACAACGGGGAATGTCGCGGTGTCCCACGGCAGGTACCGACTCGGCGCCCACCACCACACGACCGCACCCAGCATCACCACGATCGCGGCGAGAACGGCGGCGACCCTCGTGGCGATTCGCCGCCTGCGACCGGTGCGCCGGAGGTCAGTGCTCATATGCGAACTCCACCATTCGGGTCGCGGGGTCTGCACGGGTCAGCCGGACAGTGACGTGCTCGCCCTCCCGCGGTTTCCCCGCACACGGCGCGATGACGGTCTCGGATTCGACGAACACCTCGGCGTCGCGTCGGTCGGTGGCGTCCTTGGTCACGGTAGCCTCGAATTTCTCACCGATGCGCGACGAGAGCACCACCGCCTCGGTCAGGTCGACGCACGCGCGTCCGATCTTCCCCGACAGAGAGTCCGACGACGACATGATCTTCGGTAGACCCGGCAGGGTGTCGCGGACGTGCGACGAAATCTCGACGCCGGCCGATACCGCCAGACACACCTCGGTGGCGTACCTGTCCGACAACCGCCGCAGCGGAGCGGTCACGTGCGCGTAGGGCGCCGCAATCGCGCCGTGCAGACTCATCTCGGGGAGTTCCCCGTCGAACGCCGCATACGATGCGCCGCGCAGCAAGGCCGGGGCCTCGCTCATGAGCACGAGCGTCGACGGTTCGTTCGCATCGAGACCCGCCAGGAACGCGCCGACCTCCAGATCGTCGACCCACGGCACTCCCAGAGCCTTCGCGGTACGACGCAGTGCCGCAACAGCATCCGAGTCCGCCTGCGGCAGGGTTCGCAGCAACCCGACCTTCGCGTCGAGCATCGTCCGTGCCGCGCACATTCCGGTGAGAAGCGATACGTGTGAATTCCAGTCGTCGGCGTCGGTGCGGGGCTGCACCGTCAACCTCCAGCCGTCTTTCTCGGGCGTCACGTCCTGCTCGGGTAGACGCAACTCGATGGCGCCACGTTCGAGGGCTGCCGCCGCCCGCAGCCGCCCGAACTCGGGCAGCGCCGCGATCGACGGGTGCAGCGTCCCCGCGTCGGCGTCACGTTGCACACCGGCGTAATCGAGTCGTGCCACCGAACGGACCAGCGCACGCCGAACGGTGACGTCGACTGGTTCGCCGCGGTCGTCCATCTCGATCCGCCACAGCGCCACCGGGCGGACCGACTCGGGGAGCAGACTCGCCGCATTCTCCGACAACTCTCGCGGGTGCAGCGGGACCGACCCGTCGGGCAGGTAGAAGGTCTGTCCCCGGCGATGGGTTTCCGTTTCGAGAGCACCACCGGGTTCCACGACGGCATACACGTCGGCGATCGCGTAGTGCAGGACGAAGCCGTCCTCCGTGCGGACGAGGTGGAGCGCCTGGTCCAGATCCATCGAGCCGGGCGGATCGATGGTCACCAGCGCGAGGTCGGTGCGGTCGTCCCTGTCGCCGGCGAACCGGTCCGAGAACGCGCGGGCTTCCGCGAGTGCATCCGCCGGATATCCGTCCTCGAGACCGAACTCGGAGCGCACGGAGCCGAAGTCGATCGCGGGTGCGACGACGAAAGGTGCTGTCACCACTGCTTCAGCTCTCCTGCGTACCGCAGTGTCCGTTGTTCCACTCGGTCAGTTGTTCCACTCGTCGTCGGCCTTGTCGGCCGCCTTGGTTCGCTCGGCAGCGATCTGCAGCGCGCGTTCGGCGGTGTCTTTGTCGGGATAAGGTCCCATGCGGTTGAGGGCACCGGGATCCTTGCCCTGACTGACCTTGCCTGTGCTCACGTCGTAGTACCAGCCCTCGTCGCTCATGGTTCAAGTGTGCCCGAACAAGGTCGACTTTTTCCCGCTACACGGCCTTCGGCGTGGCTGGTACCGTCGGCCCGGCATCACAGACCGCCATCAATGAGGAGCCGCATACATGTCGTACATTCTCTTCGACACCCTTCTTCCGTACATCGGGCCGGAAGCTGCCTCACACTGGGCGCATCTGCTGGTCGTCGGACCTCTGTGATCGACGAGTAGCGCTGGGCCGAAAACAAGCCCTGGTAGACGGCACAGGGACAGAGCGGACGAGCCGGCCTGTAAGCCGGATCCTGTCCCCCGTCGAGACGGGGTGGCGACCATCCATCTGGACACACCGTTGCCGGGTGCCTCGAGCGGTCCACCCGCAGGCTCGGGCGAGCAGCCCTCGAACACCTGCGCAGCCGCACCGGTTCCCCGAAGGGATCCGGTGCGGCCTTCAACCTTGCTCCGGGCGGGGTTTACCTAGCCACCCCGGTCACCCGGGGTGCTGGTGCGCTCTTACCGCACCGTTTCACCCTCACCTGCCCCGAAGGGCAGGCAGTCTGTTCTCTGTGGCACTGTCCCGCGAGTCACCTCGGGTTGCCGTTAGCAACCGCCCTGCTCTGTGGAGTCCGGACTTTCCTCGATTCAGGGCCTCGCACCATTCGGTGCCGGTTCCCTGCTCCGCGGTCGCCCGGCCGACTCATCCGCTCGAACAGAGTAGCGCCCCGGATGTCACCGATGCGAACTACGGTCTTCGAGCATGACTCGATACGTGGCGCTACTGCGCGGAATCAATGTCGGCGGCGTCAGGATCAAGATGGCCGATCTGGCCGCACTCTTCACCGACCTCGGATTCGGCAACGTCCGCACCGTCCTCGCGTCGGGGAATGTGTTGTTCGACGCGGACGACACCGCCGTCGACCTGAAACGCTCGATCGAGCGCGCGCTGACCGACCGGTTCGGATACGACGCGTACGTGTTCGTCCATCCGCAGTCGTACCTCTCTGCTGTTGCCGACGCCTATCCATTCGATGAGCACGTCGACGGTCAGCACGCGTATGCGGTGTTCGTTGCTGACGAGTCGGTGCTCGGCGAACTGGCTGCCCTCACCGACACGCTCGATCCGGCGGTCGAGAGGATCGCGGTCGGTGACGGTGTCGTGTACTGGGAGGTCGAGAAAGGAGAGACGATCGGCAGCGTGTTCGGCAAGAAGATCGGCGCGTCCCGGTTCAAAGCGGTGACCACCAACCGCAATCTGCGGACAGTGCGCAAACTGTGTGAATCTCCGATCTAGCGGTGATACATCCGGTGCTGCCCGTAGTGCGCGTGCGCCACCCACTGCTGGGTGTACGGCTGCTGGGTGTACGGCTGTTGGGTGTACGGCGCGGTCCAGGTCCGGGCTGCGGGACGGTAGTACGGAATCGGCTGAGGGAGCGGCGCGGGCGCGGCCGGGAACCCGTAGATGCCGACAGGGTCACCATTGAGGTACGCCTGGTGCTGTGCATCGGCACGAGCGGCGATCGCGGCTTCCTCGCGGCGACGCTCGGCGAGGGAGCGCCGGCGGATTCCCGCCCCGGCCACAGCGAGTACAAGCAGGAGCATCACCGCCGCGCCCGCCGGTTCCTCCTGAGCGAAACCGATCAGCCACAGCACTCCGACGGTGGTGAGAATCGGATGTCGCCGCCACCACGGTCGCCGGTCCTCGACGAAGTCCGGGGCGGGCACGACAGCAAAGGGTGCCGGAGCAGCAGGGCCGGTGGCATACGCATGAACCTGGTGGCCGTTCATCGCCGTACCTCCTGCTCGCGGGATGACACCATCTTGACAGAACGCGCACACCTTCTGCCACCACGATGCGGTCGTAAGCCGAAACGGGAACTTTCCGAAAAGGACTTTCCGAATGTGTGTAACGAGCAAGGCGCACACCCGATAGACCTTGTGAGTGGCCGCGCAGGCACACCCCCGACATGTCTGCGCGGCCACTTTTCGTTTGTGCTGGGGCCTTACAGATACGACGTGTCGTTGACCAAGCGCACCGACGACCCGCCGTCCGGATAGAACTCGGCGATACTCAGCGACGCCAGATCCAGATGCAGGCGATACAGCAGCGACGGACCGGAATCCAGCGCGAACTGCAGCAGCGTCTTGATCGGTGTCACGTGCGAGACCACGAGTACCGTCGCACCCGGATAGTCCGTCGTCAGGTCGTCGCGGACACCCGCGATACGCATGCGCACGTCGTCGAAGCTCTCCCCGCCGGGTGGCCGCACCGACGTGTCGCCGAGCCACCGCCTGTGCAGATCGACGTCACGCTCGGCGGCTTCGGCGAAGGTGAGACCCTCCCACCCGCCGAAGTCCGTCTCGATCAGTCCGTCGTGGACGACGACCGGAAGATTCAACGCGTCGGCGGCCGCGGCCGCGGTGTCCCGCGCCCGCCCCAGCGGCGACGACACCACCGCGGCAATCCCGCCGCGCCCCGCGACCATCTGTGCGGCCGCGGCGGCCTGGCCACGACCCAGCTCGGTGAGCTCGGGGTTCCCGCGCCCCGAGTAACGACGTTCCACCGACAGCGGAGTCTGGCCGTGACGCAACAGCAGTATTCGTGTCGGCGTGCCGGTCGCGCCGGTCCATCCCGGAGCCTTCGGTGTCTCGGCGGCCGCGGCCGGGTTCTCGGCCGCATCCATCGCTTCGTTCGCGAGCCTGTCGGCGTATCCGTTCTCCGCGCGCGGCACCCAGGTGTAGTTCACGCGCGAGAACTTCGACGCCCACTCCCGTGCCTGGGCAACGAGCGGAATCATGTCGGGATGCTTGACCTTCCAGCGCCCCGACATCTGCTCGACGACGAGCTTCGAATCCATCCGGACCTCGACATCGTCGGCACCGAGCTCCGCGGCCGCAGTCAGCCCTGCGATCAATCCACGGTATTCGGCCACGTTGTTGGTGGCACGACCGATGCTCGCGTTGCGTTCAGCGAGTACCGTCCTGTGATCCGAGCCGAAGACGACCGCACCGTAACCGGCGGGACCCGGATTCCCGCGAGAACCGCCATCGGCCTCGACGACGACCCGACTCACAGACCTGATTCCTTGGTACGAACCATGATCGCGTTGCACTCCGGGCAGTGGACGACTGCGTCGGCAGGCGCGGCCTTGATGCGGGCGATCTCGCCGCGGTCCAATTCGATGCGGCATGCGCCGCAACGGCGGGCCTGCAACAGTGCCGCGCCGATGCCCGACCGCTCACGCTGCTTCTCGTAGACGGTCACCAACTCGGAGGGCAATGTCGCAACCAGGGTCTCCCGGTCGCTACGGCAGCGACCCTCGGCAACCTCGATGTCCGCGAGCGCCTCGTCGCGGGCACGGGTCGCATCGCCGAGCTCGTCGTCGATCTGCGACACCTGCGCTCCGGCGTGATCGTGGTCGGCCTTCGATGCCTCGCGCCGCTCCATGACGTCGAGCTGGTCGTCCTCGAGCACCGCCTGGCGGCGTTCGAGGCTGCCGAGCTCATGCTGCAGCTCGGTGAGCTGCTTCGAGCCGATGGTGCCGCCCTCGAGCAGAGCGCGGTCGCGCTGCGCGCGCTGTCGCACGGCCTCGATCTCGCCCTCGATCTTGCGGATGTCACGGTCGAGGTCGTCGAGCACGATTTCGACGGCAACGGCCGCGTCCTTCCGGGACGCCCGCTCGGTCTGGAGCCGATCCACCTCCTGCTGTTCCGGCAAGGTGCGGCGACGGTGCGCGAGACGATTGAGCTCGTTGTCCACTGAGGCGATGGAAAGGAGCTTTGCCTGCACTGCGGGTTCGACGTTCACTCGGGTGGTTCCTGCTTTCGGGTTCTCGCTCGGGAAAGGCCGCGACGGCCCTGGTCGCGGCCGAGCCGCGACGACGGTCTCGTAGCTGATTACCGTACCGCGCGGGCCGCTGTCGTCCAGGGATCGGTGCGTAGGTCACTCACGCGGGACTGCCAGGCTTCGCGCTCACCGAACGCCTCGTCCAGGATCGCGCTCGCCTGCGCGCACCACGGCTGTTCGCTGGCCCAGTGTGCGACGTCGACGAGCGCCGGCCCGCCGGTCCGAAGATGTTCGTCCGCGGGGTGATGCCGCAGGTCAGCGGTCACATACGCGTCGACTCCCAGAGCGGAGACCTTTCCGAGGAACGAGTCGCCCGATCCTCCGCACACCGCCACCGTCCGGATGGGGCGTTCGGGGTCGCCCGCACCGCGCACACCCCACTCGGTGGGGGGCAGCGCCGCAGCGACGGTCTCGGTGAACTCGCGCAGTGTCTGTGTGTGAGGCAACTCGCCCACGCGGCCGAGCCCGCGGCTGCTCGGCAGTTCGGCGAGCTCGAACACGTCGAACGCGGGTTCCTCGTAGGGGTGAGCGCTGCGCAGCGCCGCAAACACCGCGGCGCGGGCGCGGCGAGGGGCGATCATTTCGATGCGGTCCTCGGCAACCTGCTCGAGTTCCCCGACTGCCCCGATGGTCGGGTCGGCGCCGTCGACGGGACGGAACTGTCCGGTCCCGGACGCCGTCCAACAGCATTCGCGGTAGTTGCCGAGGGCCCCGGCTCCGGCCTCGAACAACGCGGCCCGCACGGCGTCGGACGCGGCACCAGGCACCATCACCACCCATTTGTCGGTGGCCGGTTCCGGCTTGGGGTCGAGTGGTCGCAATCCGGTCAGGCCCAAGGCCTGCGCCAGCGCATCGGATACGCCGGGATCGGCCCGGTCGGCGTTGGTGTGTGCAGTGAACAACGCGCAGCCGCCCCGGATCAACCGGTGGATGAGTGCGCCCTTGGGCGTGTGGGCGCCGACGGTGTCGACGCCGCGGAGCAACAACGGGTGGTGCACGAGCAGCAGGTCGGCACCCCATTCGAGAGCCTGATCGACGACGGCGGACGTGGCGTCGACAGCGAGCAGCACCTTGCGGACCGGGTCGTCGGGATCACCCGCGACCAGACCCACGGAATCCCACGATTCCGCCAACGACGGCGGATACGCCGTGTCGAGTACGTCGATCACCTCACGAAGCGTGGCCGTCACGTGTCCTCCTACTCGAATCTCTCGCTCACAGTCCTGTATCGCCGACGACCCTACGCTGCGGTTCTTCGAGAACCGGGGACAATGTCCGCGTGACCCTTCTCGCTGATCCGCACCCGCTGTTGCTGCCCGCCCCGGTCGTGTTGTTCGACCTCGACGGCACCCTGACCGATTCCGCGACGGGAGTGATCAATGGTTTCCGCCACGCAGCCGAGACCGTCGGTTTCGCCGTTCCCGACGGGAACCTCGAGTGGCTGCTCGGGCCGCCGATGCTCGACACCCTGCGTTCCTTCGGTCTCGGCGATGACGCGATCGAGGCGGGTCTGGCAGCCTACCGCGAGTACTACACGGAGACCGGCTGGTCCGAGAACGCGCTGTTCGACGGCGTCGGCACCATGCTCGCGGCCGTCCGCGACACCGGCAGCCGCCTTGCAGTGGCAACCTCGAAGAACGAGGCGGCCGCCGTGCGGATCCTCGAACATTTCGGAGTCGCGCAGCACTTCGAGTTCATCGGTGGGGCGAGCGAGGACGGCGTCCGTCGCGCGAAGGTCGACGTGGTCGCGCACAGCCTCGCTGCGCTCGGTGTCGATGCCGTCGACGCCGAGCGCGGTGGCACCGCCGATGTCGTGATGGTCGGCGACCGTGAACACGACATCCACGGAGCCGGTCGGTTCGGAATCCCCACGCTGTTCGTCGAATGGGGATACGGCACCGAATCCGAGGGTGCCGTTGCCGCGAAGTCCGTCGCCGCCGTCGCGGACCTCCAGCACCTCCTGACCGGCAGGCAGTGACCCGGCGGGCAGTGACACAGCGCCGGGGAACATGACAGCGACGGTATGCGCCGGGTATGCATTCGAGCAGGTACGGGAACAGATCGGGGCATAGGTACCCGGCCTGCTCGACCGGGTGCGGCAGCAGTGAGATACACATCACGGTCTACCGTGGACATGTGCGCCGACTGTCATTTCTTCTCCGCCCGAGCTGGCTTGTTCTCGCTCTGGTAGTGGGTGGTTTCGCCTACGCATGCTTCACCGTGCTGGCACCGTGGCAGCTCGGCAAGAATACGAGCACCGATGAGCGCAACGGCCGCATCGCCGAGTCCGTGTCGCAGGACCCGGTGCCGGTGGGTGAACTGTTCGGGGACGGCGGCGCCACCGTCGAGACCGAATGGCGGCGGGTGATCGCCGACGGTAGTTACCTCCACGATTCGGATGTCCTGGTGCGTCTGCGGAGCACCGAGTCCAAACCTGCCTACGAGGTCCTCACACCGTTCGTCCTCGACAACGGGAGCACCGTCCTCATCGACCGCGGTTACGTGCGTCCCGTCGAGGGCACCGCGGTACCGGAAATTCCTCCCGCACCGACCGGGCCGGTGACGCTCGATGCCCGAATCCGTATGTCGGAGGGCACCGTCGAGGGCAAGGATCCATTCACCGACGCCGGCCATCTGCAGGTCTACTTCATCGACTCCGGCCAGATCGCCGCGGCATCCGGGCTCGACCTGGTCGGCGGATACCTTCAGCTCGACCCGGAGCAACCCGGTGTCCTCGAGGCGAAAGCATTGCCTCAGCTCGATGCCGGCCCCTACCTGTCGTACGGGTTGCAGTGGCTCGCATTCGGCATCATGGCGCCCCTCGGGCTCGCATACTTCGTATGGGCGGAAATTCGGGAACGTCGGAAGGCGAAGGCACGGAGCACCGATGAGGGTGCCCCCGCGGAGACGAAACCGCCGTCGAACGACGCGAAAATCGTGCGTTCGGGATCCGTGCGGTCCACCTCGACGTCTCACACCACCAGCGACAAGCTGGCCGACCGCTACGGCGGACACCGGTGACCGCGTACTGCGACACGTCACTGCCCGGTGTTTCACCACACGAGGAGTTCCCGATGTATTCGACCGTCGACGACTACCTGGCCGACAAGGACCCCGCGGCCGTCGACGCGTTCCGGCGATTCCGCACTCTGGTCCTCGCACTGGGTGACGACGTCGAAGAGACGGTGCACACCTCGGAGATCTCATGGGCTCGGATGTCTTCGTCGGGGCCGCGGGTGTTCGCTGCCGCTTTCCTGTACGCCACACGACTCGAGGCAGCACTCGACCTCACACGGCGCATCCATCACCCGACGTTGCGAGAGGCGTACCCCACGACCGGCAGCGTCACCACCCACCGCCTGAGTCTCTCGTCGGCGGACGACCTCGACGACGCCCTCTCGGCACTGCTCGCCGAGGCGTATGCCACCGCCGCAGGCACCACGGTCCGATAGTCGGCCGGAACACCGCGCGCCTGGAAACGGAAGAAGGCTCGACCTCGACCGGTGAACAACCGATCGGAGTCGAGCCTTGTGCTTCGGTGGGCGTGGACGGTATCGAACCGCCGACCGCTGGTGTGTAAAACCAGAGCTCTACCACTGAGCTACACGCCCGAAAATCGGCAACCGGAGGCTGCCGATTTCACCTCAGGACTTTAGCGCGGCGAGCGCCCGGACCCAAGCCTGCTGGTCACGGGGTTCTCCGGGCCCATTTTCCTCCGCGAACTTCACGACGCCTGCCTTGTCGATCACGAACGTTCCGCGGTTCGCGAAGCCGAGCTTGTCGTTGAACACGCCGTACGCCTGAGCCACCTCACCGTGCGGCCAGAAATCCGACAGCAGCGGGAAGGTGTAACCCTGCTCTGCGGACCAGATCTTGTGGGTCGGGGATGCACCCACCGACACGGCGAGGATCGCGGTGTCGTCGTTCTCGAAGGTCGGCAGGTCGTCGCGCACGGCGCACAGCTCGCCCTGGCACACACCGGTGAACGCAAGTGGGTAGAACACCAGCAGCACGTTCTTGACGCCCCGGAAGCTCGACAGGGTCACTTCCTGATTGTTCTGGTCCTTCAGAGTGAAATCGGGCGCTTCGGCGCCCACGGCGATCGCCATCGAAAGGGGTTTCCTTTATTCGGAGGAGGTGTCGGCTCAGCGACGCGGACGGCCGGTCTTCGGCTGCACCAGCCGGCTGCCGATCCAGTCCCCGAGATTGGTCGCCGAGGTCTGCGTCAGGCCTGCGGTGGTCGCCGATTCGGCGATCTCACTGGGCTCGACGTGGTCCGGGCGCCCCGTCTTGGGAGTCAGAACCCAGACGACGCCGTCTTCCGCGAGCGGGCTCACGACGTCCATCAAGGTGTCCACGAGGTCACCGTCGCTCTCTCGCCACCACAGCAGCACGGTGTCGACGACCTCGTCGGAGTCCTCGTCGAGCAGCTCCGTACCGGTGACCTCCTCGATCGCTGCACGCAACTCCTCGTCGGTGTCCTCGTCCCAGCCGAGTTCTTGCACCACGTGGTCGTGCTTGATACCGAGCTTCGAAACACTGTTCTTGGCATCCGCCGCCGCGACCACGGTGGGTCCTCCTCAAGATTGTGGCCGCGGAGCTTCCGCGTACCGGTGTGACGTTCGATTGATCAAAGCGAACATGGTCGGGCGCCTGAACGCAACCCGAAACGCTGCGATTCCGCCGAGAATCTTCTGGATCGACGCTACGCGCCCTCCATCGAAGCAGTCCACCGGGCTGCCATGAAGGTCGATCGGAGGGGTGAACAGTGCCACATCGAGCACGATAGGGGAAGATGAGGGGTGCATCATGTTCAGATGTCGATGAGTCGGCTCCCACAAGAGCCGACCAACGGAGTGGGCGCTACACCTACGCGCCCCACCACGATGAGGAGCTGACGTTGACAGACCTGATCCACGGCCCCGAATCCCGAGCGAACGCCGCCACACCGGGCGTTTCGGGTACGGGCCCCTCGACCGAAAACCAGGCGCCCGCCACAGGGAACCGGGTTCGGGTCATCCGCGAGGGCGTGGCTTCCTACCTGCCGGACATCGACCCGGCGGAAACCTCCGAGTGGCTCGAGTCCTTCGACGGAATGCTCGAGGCCGCGGGACCGTCGCGGGCGCGTTACCTGATGTTGCGCATGCTCGAGCGTGCCGGCGAGCGCCACGTGTCGATACCGGCATTGACCTCCACCGACTACGTCAACACCATTCCCACCGAGAGCGAACCGTGGTTCCCCGGTGACGAAGAGGTCGAGCGCCGCTTCCGCGCCTACATTCGCTGGAACGCCGCGATCATGGTGACCCGCGCGCAGCGCCCCGGTATCGGGGTCGGTGGCCACATCTCCACCTACGCCTCGTCCGCCGCCCTGTACGAAGTGGGTTTCAACCACTTCTTCCGCGGCAAGGACCACCCCGGTGGCGGCGACCAGATCTTCATCCAGGGCCACGCCTCGCCCGGTATCTACGCACGCGCCTTCCTCGAAGGTCGTATCCCCGCCGAGCAACTCGACGGTTTCCGTCAGGAGCACAGCCACCTGAACCAGGGCGGCGCTCTGCCGTCGTACCCGCACCCGCGACTGCTCCCCGACTTCTGGGAGTTCCCGACGGTGTCGATGGGCCTCGGCCCGATGAACGCCATCTACCAGGCACGTTTCAATCATTACCTGGAAGATCGTGGCATCAAGGACACCTCGAAGCAACATGTGTGGGCGTTCCTCGGCGACGGCGAGATGGACGAACCCGAATCGCGTGGCCTCGCGCATGTCGCCGCGACCGAGGGTCTCGACAATCTCACGTTCGTCGTCAACTGCAACCTGCAGCGCCTCGACGGTCCGGTGCGCGGCAACGGCAAGATCATCCAGGAACTGGAGTCGTTCTTCCGCGGTGCGGGCTGGAACGTCATCAAGGTCGTGTGGGGCCGCGAGTGGGATTCACTGCTGCATGCCGACAAGGACGGCGCGCTGGTCAATCTCATGAATGTCACCCCGGACGGCGACTACCAGACCTACAAGGCCAACGACGGCGCCTTCGTCCGCGAGCATTTCTTCGGGCGCGATCCGCGCACCAAGGAACTGGTCAAGCACCTCAGCGACCAGCAGATCTGGAACCTCAAGCGCGGCGGGCACGACTACCGCAAGATCCACGCCGCGTACAAGGCCGCGCTGGAGCACAAGGGGCAGCCGACGGTGATCCTGGCCCACACCATCAAGGGCTACACGCTCGGCAAGCACTTCGAGGGCCGCAATGCGACCCACCAGATGAAGAAGCTCACCCTCGAAGACCTGAAGTACTTCCGCGACGTTCAGCGCATCCCCATTTCCGACGCGGAACTCGAGAAGGATCCGACGGCACCGCCGTATTACCATCCGGGTTTCGACGCACCCGAGATCGAGTACATGCTCGAGCGTCGCCGGAACCTCGGCGGGTTCATCCCCGAGCGACGTACGAATGCGGCACCGCTGAAGCAGCCCGAGGCGAAGACGTACGACGTGGTCCGCAAGGGCTCCGGCAAGCAGCAGGTGGCCACCACCATGGCGGTCGTGCGCGTGCTCAAGGAGCTTCTCCGCGACAAGGAGATCGGCAAGCGCATCGTGCCGATCATCCCGGACGAGGCCCGTACGTTCGGTATGGACTCGTGGTTCCCGTCGCTGAAGATCTACAACCGCAACGGTCAGCTGTACACGTCGGTGGACGCGGATCTCATGCTCGCCTACAAGGAGAGCGAGGTCGGCCAGATCCTGCACGAGGGCATCAACGAGGCCGGATCGACGGCGTCGTTCACCGCGGTCGGAACCTCGTACGCGACGCACGGCGAGCCGATGATCCCGGTGTACATCTTCTACTCGATGTTCGGCTTCCAGCGCACCGGCGACAGCCTGTGGGCAGCGGCCGACCAGATGGCTCGCGGGTTCGTGCTCGGCGCCACCGCCGGACGCACCACGCTCACCGGTGAAGGTCTGCAGCACGCCGATGGGCACTCGCTGCTTCTCGCCTCCACCAACCCGGCAGCCGTGACGTACGACCCTGCGTTCTCCTACGAGATCGCCCACATCATGCGCGACGGCCTGCGCCGTATGTACGGCGGCACGATGGCGTCGGACGGAACGCTCGAGCCGGGCTTCGGTGGCGAGAACATCTTCTACTACATCACCATCTACAACGAGCCGTACACACAGCCGGCCGAGCCCGAGAACCTCGACGTCGAGGGCTTGCTCAAGGGCATCTACCTGTACCAGCGTGGCGCAGAATCGGGCCCGAAGGCGCAGATCCTCACTTCGGGCGTGATCATGCCCGAAGCGCTGCGTGCCCAGCAGATGCTCGCCGACGAGTGGGGCGTCTCGGCCGACGTGTGGTCGGTGACCTCCTGGGGTGAACTCCGCCGCGAAGGCATCGAGTGCGACCGCCAGGCCCTCCTCGACCCCGGCCAGGACCCCGCCGTCCCGTACGTGCAGCGGGTGCTCGACGACGCGGCAGGCCCGTTCGTAGCGGTGTCCGACTGGATGCGTGCGGTGCCCGACCAGATCCGCCAGTGGGTGCCGGGCGACTACACCGTGCTCGGGGCCGACGGGTTCGGGTTCTCCGATACTCGTCCCGCAGCGCGTCGTGTGTTCAACATCGACGCGGAGTCGACGGTCGTCGCGGTGCTCGCCGCGCTCGGCCGCGAAGGTGCGATCGATGTGGCTCGCGCGGTCGAGGCAGCGGCGAAGTACCGGATCGACGATGTCACGGCCGCTGGGGCTCCGACCTCGGATCCGGGCGTCGCCTGACGCCCACTCGTTTCCCGTCACTCGAGCATCGGTGAACCTACCCGGACTCTGTCCGGGTAGGTTCACCGCATGGTCGACGAGCGGGAACCGCGCCGGGTGACGCGTACATCGGGCACCTTCACTGGACGTCCGATGCCACCGCAACGCCCGGAACCGGCACCGCTGCCCGATGCTCTGTTGCGGCGCGTCAAGCAGTTCTCGGGGCGTATGTCCACCGAGGCCGTGCACGTCATGCAGGAGCAGTTGCCGTTCTTCGCAGACCTCGACGCGTCGCAGCGTTCGAATGTTCAGTTGATCATCCAGACGTCGGTGGTCGATTTCCTCGAATGGGTGCGCAACCCCGACAGCGACATCACGTTCAGCCTCGACGCCTTCCAGGCCATTCCGCAGGATCTGGCGCGGAAGCTCACCTTCCGGCAGACCGTCGACATGGTTCGGGCAGCCATGGAGTTCTTCGAACAGTGGCTGCCGGCGCTCGCCCGCAACGAGGAACAACTCATCGCCCTGACCGAGGCAATTCTCCGGTACGGCCGTGAGCTGGGGTTCGCGGCTGCCTCGGTGTACGCGAGCGCCGCGGAGTCGCGGGGCGCCTGGGACACCCGTCTCGAGGCACTGGTGGTCGACGCGGTGGTCCGCGGGGACACAGGATCCGACATGCAGTCCCGTGCAGCCACCCTCAACTGGGATGCGACCGCACCTGCCACCGTCCTCATCGGCTCTCCCCCGCCCGAGGAAGGCGTGTCCGCGGTGACGACGGTGCATACGATCGCCCGGGCACACGGCCGCGCGGCATTGGCGGTCGTGCAGGGCGAGCATCTGGTGATGGTGGTCAGCGGGGAGCTCCACGGTGGTCCGGAGGCCGTCGCGTTCCGGAACGAGCTCATGTACAGCTTCTCGGGCCGTCCCGTCGTCATCGGCCCGACCACACCGACGCTCGCGTCGGCACACGCGTCGGCGGTCGAGGCGATGGCTGGAATGGAGGCCGTGGTCGGCTGGCCGGGTGCTCCTCGCCCGGTGCACGCGACCGAGTTGCTACCCGAACGTGCGCTCCTGGGGGATCCGGGGGCGATCACGGCGCTCGAGGACGAAGTCGTGGTACCCCTCGCCGCCGCCGGTTCGTCCCTTTCCGACACGTTGGACGCTTACCTCGACAGTGGGGGTGCTGTCGAGTCCTGCTCCCGAAAGCTGTTTGTTCATCCAAATACCGTCCGGTACAGATTGAGGCGAATCACCGAGGTAACGGGTCGGGACCCGACAAATCCGCGTGATGCGTACGTGCTCCGAGTCGCGGCAACCGTAGGTCGACTGGCACAAAGTCATAACGAACTAAGATCGCCCACACCACCAGTCACACGATTCACATTCCGGGAACAGGACACGTAACGGTTACGGGCGAGCTTCCGATGGAGAACGCCGACGTGGGAATTTGTAGGAACCCTACAAATCCTGCTCTCACCTTTCATTCCCACCGACATCTCGGAGGAGTGCCTTCAGGGTGTTCTCTGATCATCGTGATTTCGCTGCTTTCCCCGGGTCAGGGGTCTCAGACACCAGGAATGCTGGCTCCGTGGTTGGAGCAGGCCGGCGCTCGTGATCGAATCGAGCTCTGGTCGAAGGCGTCGGGGCTCGATCTCGAACGGCTCGGCACCACTGCCACCGCCGAGGAGATCACCGACACCGCCGTGACCCAACCGCTCGTCGTTGCCACGGCACTGCTGGCATTCGAGGCGCTGGAAGCCCGCGGCTTGATCGCTGCGGACACGATCTCGGCCGGCCACTCGGTCGGTGAGCTCGCTGCCGCCGCCGTTGCCGGTGTCATCACCGCCGACGAAGCCGTCTCCCTCGCCGCGATCCGTGGCGCCGAAATGGCCAAGGCATGCGCTCTCGAACCCACCGGGATGTCCGCCGTCCTCGGCGGCTCCGAGGACGAGGTGCTCGCCCGGCTCGGAGAGCTCGACCTGACACCTGCCAACATGAACGCGGCGGGCCAGATCGTCGCTGCAGGACGCCTCGATGCGCTCGAAGAACTCGCTGCGAACCCGCCCGCGAAGGCACGCATCCGGTCGCTTCCGGTCGCCGGTGCCTTCCACACACGGTTCATGGCCCCGGCACAGGACGCCGTCACGGCTGCAGCGGCGAAGATCACACCCGGCGATCCGACGCGCCCTCTGCTGTCCAACTTCGACGGTGCACTCGCCACCTCCGGGGCCGACGCCCTCGAACGGATTGCAGCACAGGTCACCCGACCTGTCCGCTGGGACCTGTGCACCGCCTACCTGAAGTCCGCCCAGGTGTCCGCCGTGGTGGAATTGCCTCCGGCAGGAACGCTGGTGGGTATCGCCAAGCGCGAGATGCGCGGCACCCCCAACACCGCGCTCAAGACCCCTGCGGACATCGACACATTGGCCGAAACGCTGGTTCTCGGTTAGGTTGCTGCGCGCGCCGTGCGCAGTACGGGCACCTCAAGAACTCCGGGACATCCCGGGCACCGGGACGGACATCCGTACGGACCGGTTTCACACGACACAGTCGACAAACCCCAGAAGGGAGCCACGCAGTGGCCGCCACCCAGGAAGAAATCATCACCGGTCTCGCTGAGATCATCGAAGAGGTCACCGGTATTGAGCCCTCCGAGGTGACCGTCGAGAAGTCCTTCGTGGACGACCTCGACATCGACTCGCTCTCGATGGTCGAGATCGCTGTCCAGACCGAAGACAAGTACGGCGTGAAGATCCCCGACGAGGATCTCGCCAGCCTGCGCACCGTCGGTGACGCAGTCTCGTACATCCAGAAGCTCGAGGCCGAGGGCGTTCAGGCCACCAACGACGGCGAATGAGCACAGCCGTGACCTCCCCTTCTCCTCGGACTCTACGAAACGTCGTCGTCACGGCTCTCGCGACCACGACGTCGATCGCAGGTGATGTGGATGCCACATGGAAGGGACTCCTCGCCGGCGAGAGCGGGATCGGCACCCTCGGTGGATTCGTCGACGAATTCGACCTTCCCGTCCGCATCGGCGGCACGCTGAAGGTCGACCCCGACGAGTCGCTGTCGCGGGTCGAGATCCGGCGGATGAGTTTCGTCGAACGGCTCGCACTGACGCTGTCCCGCACGGTCTGGTCGAACGCCGGTAGCCCGGAGGTCGACCAGGACCGTCTCGGTGTCGTCATCGGCACCGGGCTCGGCGGCGGCGATGCCCTCATCGACGCCGTCGACAAGCTCCGCGACGGTGGATACCGCAAGGTGTCGCCGTTCGTGGTGCAGATGGTCATGCCCAATGGCCCGGCGGCCACGGTCGGCCTCGAACTCGGTGCTCGTGCAGGGGTCCTGACACCTGTCTCGGCATGCTCGTCCGGATCCGAGGCCATCGCGAACGCCCACCGGATGATCGCGATGGGCGACGCCGACATCGTCGTCACCGGCGGCGTCGAGGGACGACTCGATGCGGTTGCCACCGCCAGCTTCGCGATGATGCGCGCGCTGAGCACCCGCAACGACGACCCTCAGGGCGCATCCCGCCCCTTCGACAAGGACCGCGACGGATTCGTCTTCGGCGAAGCCGGCGCACTGATGGTCCTCGAATCGGAGGAGCACGCGAAGGCCCGGGGCGCGACGATTCACGCTCGCGTACTCGGCTCCGGTATCACCTCGGACGGGTTCCACATCGTGGCTCCCGATCCGAACGGTACGGGCGCTGCCCGTGCGATGACCCGGGCGATCGAAACCGCCGGGTTGTCCAAGTCCGACATCGGGCACGTCAACGCACATGCGACGGCTACCCCGATCGGCGATATCGCCGAGGCCAAGGCCATCGGCGCAGCGGTGGGAAATCACGCCGCGATCTACGCACCGAAGTCCGCACTCGGACATTCGATCGGCGCTGTCGGTGCGCTCGAGGCAGCACTCACGGTCCTGGCCCTGCGTGAGGGAGTCATCCCCCCCACGCTGAACCTCGAGAACCAGGATCCAGACATCGACCTGGATGTGGTCCACGGCGAGCCGCGCTACGGACAGATCGATTTCGCGTTGAACAACTCGTTCGGTTTCGGTGGGCACAACGTTGCCCTCGCGTTCGGTCGGGCCTGACCCGACCGGCTTACGCCGCGCACGCGGTGGAGGTTCCCCCTCGGAGCCTCCACCGCACCACACCACCGCGTTTCGCCCGAGGAGCACCCGATGACAATTCTGGATCCGGCCACGCAGCGCGACAGCGCATTGGACCCACGTGATCCGCTGGCCCGCCTCGAGAAGCTGTTCGATCCGGGCTCGGTGGAGCTGCTCCATCCACGCGACAACTCCGGCGTCCTTGCCGCGATCGGTCGCATCGACGGTGTCCGCACCGTCGCCTACTGCTCCGACGCGACCGTCATGGGCGGTGCGATGGGCGTCGAAGGGTGCCGGCACATCGTCGACGCCATCGACAACGCGATCGACAACGAACATCCGATCGTCGGCCTGTTCCATTCCGGCGGCGCGCGCCTCGCCGAAGGAGTCGAGGCGCTCCACGCGGTCGGCCTCGTCTTCGAGGCAATGGTCCGCGCATCGGGATACATCCCTCAGATTTCCGTCGTCCTCGGATTCGCCGCGGGCGGCGCCGCGTACGGTCCTGCTCTCACCGACATCGTCATCATGGCTCCGGAAGGCCGCGTGTTCGTCACCGGTCCCGACGTGGTGCGGAGCGTCACCGGTGAGCAGGTCGACATGGAGTCGCTCGGCGGGCCCGACACCCATACCAAGAAGTCCGGCGTCGCACACATCGCGGCACACGATCAGGAGGATGCGCTCCATCGCGCGCGCCGCCTGGTGTCGATGCTCACGGAGCAGGGCGAGTTCGATGTTGCTGCCGCCGAACTCGGCGACACCGATCTCCGTGCCTTGATGCCCGAGTCCGCGCGTCGCGCCTACGATGTGCGTCCGATCGTCCACGAACTGCTCGACAATGTCGACGGCGAATCGAGTTTCGAAGAACTCCAGGGCGGCTGGGCGCGCAGCGTCGTCACAGGCTTCGGACGACTCGGAGGCCGCACGGTCGGTGTCATCGCCAACAATCCGCTGCGCCTCGGCGGCTGCCTCAATTCCGAGAGCGCCGAGAAGTCGGCCCGGTTCGTGCGCATGTGCAATGCGTTCGGCGTGCCGCTCGTGGTGGTCGTCGATGTTCCCGGTTATCTGCCCGGCGTGAGCCAGGAATGGAACGGAGTCGTCCGGCGCGGTGCCAAACTTCTGCACGCTTTCGCCGAGGCCACGGTGCCGCGCGTGACACTTGTGACCCGCAAGATCTACGGCGGCGCCTACATCGCCATGAACTCGCGTGCACTGGGCGCAACCGCAGTGTTCGCGTGGCCCGAGTCGGAGGTGGCGGTCATGGGCGCCAAGGCTGCCGTGGGCATCCTGCACAAGAAGGCGCTCGCCGCCGCACCGGACGACGAACGCGAAGCGTTCCACGATCGCCTGGCGGCCGAACACGAAGCTCTCGCAGGCGGTGTCGGCCGGGCCATGACGATCGGCGTGGTCGACGAGATGATCGAGCCGTCGAAGACTCGCAGCACGCTTGCGGCAGCCTTGGCAGCAGCACCGGCGCGCCGCGGTCGGCACAAGAACATTCCGCTGTAGTTCCGCTGACGAACCTCGGTCACCCGACGTCGCGGCGAAGCCAGGTCACCTGCGCACCGTCGTCTCCGCTTCGGTAGGGCTCGAGTTCGTCGTCCCATGCCGTTCCGAGTGAACGGTGCATTTCGCCCTCGACATCGGCCGAGGCGAGCATCGCGCGCAGGCGCATCTCGCCGATCACGACATCGCCGTTCGCGCTGGTGTTACCGCGCCACAGCCCCAAGTGAGGAACATAGCTGTACCGCTCACCGTCGACGCCCTCGCTCGGGTTCTCGGTGATCTCGAACCTGAGCATGGGCCAGACCCGCAGCGCTTCGACCAACCGCGCCGCGGTACCGACCGGACCGATCCAGTCCACTGCGGTGCGCAGCAGACCCGCGCCGGCGGGCTGCCCCGTCCACGTCAGATCGGGGCGGCTCTCCAGTGTGGACGCCAGCGCCCACTCGATGTGCGGACACACCGCAGCCGGCGACGAATGGACGTAGACCACCCCGGTCGTCGCATCCGCGAACTGGTTAGATGCGCGCATACATTCATCTCCGATCTGACGAGGACGTCTTCCCCAACGACCTCTTCAACAAAGGCGACGCGATGCGACTATCCGATAGTGTGCCGGTGTTGCGCGTGTTTCGCTAGCGAACGGCAGAGGTTTTTGTGATTTCACCCAGAACGGCGTCGTTGAACTCCGACCACAGCGGTTTCGCCCAGTCACCGAATGCCCGATTTGTGAGGACTACGCAGGCGGTTTCGATTTCGGGATCGACCCAGATAAATGTTCCGGATTGACCGAAATGACCGAAAGTCCGAGGGGAATTCCCCGTCCCGGTCCAATGCGGATTCTTTTCCCCTCGCAGTTCGACACCGAGACCCCACTCGTTCGGTTTGAACATTCCGTATCCGGGCACGATTCCGTTCAATCCGGGAAACTGCACCCGGGTCGCCTCGTCGAAGGTTTCGCGCGACACCAGGACGGGATCCAACAGCTCCGCGGCGAAGCGGGTCAGGTCCTGTGTCGACGAGCTCGCGCCGTGGCCTGCGGACCCCGACAAAGTCGACGCCCGCATCCCGAGCGGTTCGAACACTGCTTGGTGAAGATACTCGGCGAAGCCGATACCGGTCTCGGCCTCGACCAGCTCCGCGAGCACCTCGAATCCGGCGCTCGAGTAGATGCGCTTGCGCTCCGGTTCGCTCTGGACGGTCCGGTCTCCGAACGCCAGCCCTGACGCATGCGCGAGCAGGTGACGCACCGTCGACCCTGGCGGGCCCGCGGGCTGGTCGAGTTCGACGGCGCCCTCTTCGACTGCGACGAGCAGCGCGTAGGCGACCAGAGGCTTGGTCACGGATGCGAGGGGATACACCTCGGCGAGATCGCCCACGGATCCCACAACGCCGCCGTCGCGGGTGAGAACCGCGCCGGCGGCGTGATCGACGGGCCAGTCGGAGATCAGAGAGAGGCTGCGCACCAGAATAGACTAGGGCAACCGATCAGCCTGCGAGATCGCCCACACAGACGTGCCTCGTCACCAGTCGGCTTCGGTGTACCGGATGACGCCGCGGATGTTCTTGCCGTCGAGCATGTCCTTGTAGCCGTCGTTGAGCTGCTCGAGGTTGTACGTGCGCGTGACCATGTCGGCGAGGTTGAGCTGACCGGACCGGTACAGGTCCAGCAGGTTCGGGATGTCGACGCGCGCATTGCACCCGCCGAAGATGTTCCCCTTGAGATCCTTCTGCAGCATGGCGAAGAGGAACGAGTTCAGCTTGACGTCCATGTCGGCCATGAATCCCATCGCGGTGACGACACACTTGCCGCCCTTCGCCGTGAGGGTGAGCGACGGATCGACCAGATCACCGGTCATTTCGCCGACCGTGATGATCGTCTTCTGGCACATCTTGCCCCACGTGATCTCCATGATCGGCACGATCGCCTCTTCGATCGAGGCGTACGTGTGGGTGGCGCCGAACTTCAGGGCCTGCTCGCGCTTCCACGGCACCGGGTCGATCGCGAACACGTGGCGGGCGCCGGAAGCGACCGCGCCCTGAAGGGCGCTCATTCCGACGCCGCCGATACCGATGACCGCGACCGAATCCCCCGCCTTCACGTCCGCGATATGGGTCGCGGATCCCCAGCCCGTGGGTACGCCGCAACCCACGAGTGCCGCGAGTTCGAACGGGATGTCCTTGCCGATCTTGACGACCTGGCTCTGATTGACAGTCATGTAGGGAGAGAAGGTGCCGAGCAGGCACATCGGGATGACGTTCTCGCCGCGCGCCTGGATGCGGTAGCTGCCGTCCGAGATCGACTGGCCGCTGAGCAGCCCCGCGCCGAGGTCACACAGGTTCGACTGCCCGGACGCGCACGACGGACACCGGCCACACGCCGGAATGAACGACAGGACGACGTGGTCGCCCACCTCGAATCCGACCACACCGTCGCCGACCTTGGTGATGACACCCGATCCCTCGTGACCACCCATCACCGGATAGGACGGCATCGGAGTCGCGCCGGTGACGATGTGGTGGTCCGAGTGGCACATACCGGCGGCTTCCATGCGGATCTGCACTTCCCCCGCGATCGGATCGCCGAGTTCGATCTCCTCGACCGACCACGCCTCGTTGAGCCCCCACAGCAGTGCACCCTTGGTCTTCATCTGGCTACGCCCTCCATCACATTGCAGCTTGTGCAGGTGACACTAGCCACAAATCAGGAAAATTGGAACAGGTTCTACCAGAATTCTCTGCTACTCCACATCCCGCAGATGATGGACGTGCTCGTGGGGGAAATACAGGGCGAGAGCGCCGGCGGTGAACCTCGCACCGTCACCTCGCCGGCCGGTCCGTGAGTGCAATTCCGCCGCTTCCGGATCGAATCCACACTCGGGACACGCACGCTCGACCACCCGGGTTCAGTCTTCGTCTTCCACTCGGATCACCATGCGTCCATGGCAGGTGCCGATCCGAACAGCACACTCTCATTGTAGAGAATGGCATTTCCGTCTAACGTGAACACCATGCCGGTATGCGGCAGGAAGCGACGCGACGGCATCGGACAATGGAGGACGACATATGACGACGAAGGCGCTCGCGCCCGAGGTATCCACATGGCCGGCGGAGGATCCGCAGCTGATCGGCAGTCACTGCGGCGACTGTTCGGCGACCACGTGGCCACAGCAGTCCCGGTGCCCCCGCTGCAGCGGGGCCGACGTCTCCGAACTGCTGCTCCCCCGCCGCGGCACCCTCGTGGCATGGACGACGCAGGGATTCGTTCCCAAGCAGCCCTACGCGGGAAGTGAGACCGCCGAGAATTTCGAACCGTTCGCCTTCGGACTCGTCCAGTTGGGCGATGTGGTTCGCGTCGAGGCCCGTCTCACCGAGAACGATCCGGAGAAGCTGAAGCCCGGCATGGAACTCGAACTCACCTTCGTGCCCTTCTACACGGACGACGAGGGAACCGACATCGTCACGTGGGCATTCGCGCCGATCTGATCCACCTACACCTGATCGAGGAGTCCTAGAACTATGAACGACGTTGCCATCATCGGTGTGGGCCTTCACCCGTTCGGCAGATTCGGCGCCAAGTCGGCCATCGAGATGGCCGCCGACGCGATCCAGCTCGCACTCGAAGACTCGGGCGTGGCGTGGAAAGACATCCAATTCGGCATCGGCGGCAGCTACGAGGTGGACAACACCGACGCCGTCACCCGTTTGGTGGGCCTGACCGGCATTCCGTTCACCAACGTGTTCAACGCGTGTGCCACATCTGCCAGCGCGATCGAGCAGACCGCCGACGGTATCCGCTCCGGCAAGTACGACATCGGTATCGCCGTCGGCACCGACAAGCACCCCCGCGGCGCCTTCACCGCCGACCCGGCGATGCTCGGCCTCCCGGGCTGGTACGCCGAGAACGGGCAGTTCGTCACGACCAAGTTCTTCGGCATGAAGGCCAACCGGTACGTGATCGACCACGACATCTCGCACGAGACGTTGGCCCGTGTCGCGGCGAAGAACTTCCGGAACGGCGGCAAGAACCCGAAGGCGTTCCGCCGCACCGAGTTCAGCATCGAGGAGATCCTCTCGTCACCGATGCTGAACTACCCGTTGACCGCCAAGATGTTCTGTGCCCCGGACGAGGGCGCGGCAGCGGTCATCATGTGCCGTGGCGATCTCGCCGCGAAGTTCTCGTCGAACAAGCCCGTATACCTGCGGTCGACGGCGATCCGCACCCGAACGTACGGCGCCTACGAAGTCCACGCGACATGGGCGGCGACCGAAGAGGACGTCTCCCCCACCGTGTATGCAGCGAAGGCCGCGTACGAGGCCGCGGGCATCGGTCCCGAGGACGTCGACGTCGCACAGTTGCAGGACACCGACGCAGGCGCCGAGGTCATCCACATGGCCGAGACCGGCCTGTGCGCCGACGGCGACCAGGAGAAGCTGATCGCCGAGGGTGCCACCGAGATCGGCGGCTCGCTGCCCGTGAACACAGACGGCGGCCTCATCGCCAACGGTGAACCCATCGGCGCGTCGGGTATCCGCCAGGTGCACGAGCTCGTCCACCAGCTCCGCGGCACCGCCGGCGAACGTCAGGTTCCCGGCAATCCGCGCGTCGGCCTCGCACAGGTCTACGGCGCACCGGGCACTGCGGCGGCGTCGATCCTGTCACTCTGATCACCGACGTCCGCTTCGATCGGCAACGAGGAGTCACCCACGGAACACCGTGGGTGACTCCTCGCTCACCCGATGACGAACACCGATTCGGTGCGGGTAGAATTCGGACATCACAAGGGTCGATGCCGGGGGGACGACTCAGCAACATCCCGGATGTCGAAGGACCCCCTCATGAATCGATCCTCCTTGTCTCGCCGCGTGCATCGCACGATCGCCGCACTTGCTGTCGCCGCGGCTGCTGCGTCGCTGGCCGGTGCAGGTAGCGCCGCGGCGACTCCCGCACCCTCCACCGCGTACGTCGATAGCGTGACTCCGATCAGCGAGCAGCGTTGGAGGGTCGACGTGTATTCGCCCGCAATGGATACCGTCGTCCCGCTGGATGTACTCCGACCCGCCGACGACAGCGCACCGCGACCGGTTCTCTACGCCCTGGGTGGGGCGGGCGTCGGAGTCATCGAGGGCACCGGCTGGATCGAGAGCAGCAACATCGCCGAGTTCTACTCCGACAAGAACGTCAATGTCGTCATACCGGCTACCGGCAATTTCAGCTATTTCACCGACTGGGCCGAGGACGATCCTGTGCTCGGGCGCAACAAGTGGGAGACGTTCCTGACCCGGGAATTGCCGCCGGTGATCGACGCAGAATTGGGAGCGAACGGCGTCCAGTCCATTTTGGGGATGTCGATGAGCGCCGGATCCGCCCTGGATCTGGCGATCCGGAGCGGCGATCTGTATTCAGGTGTCGCGGCCTTCAGCGGATGCGTGCGCACCAGCGACACCATCGGGCGGCAGTACGTGAAGCTGGTGGTGGAACGTCGAGGTAAGGGAAACGCCGACAACATGTGGGGGCCGGCCGGCGATCCCCGTTGGGCCGAACACGACGTCTATCTCAACGCCGAGGGCCTGCGCGGCAAGGAGCTCTATCTCGCGAGCCGCAACGGCCTGCCCGGCGTATACGACGTTCCCGGACAGGAACGCGCTGCCGGCGAGTCGTTCAACACTCAGATCGTGGTCGGTGGAGCCATCGAGGCAGCAACCCAGATCTGCACCTCACAGCTGGTGAACCGACTCGACGAGCTGGGCATCCCGGTGACCGCAGATCTCGGATCTTCCGGCACCCATTCCTGGGGCTACTGGGAAGACGACCTGCGCAACTCGTGGCCGACTCTCGCCGCATCGATGGGTGTCGAAATCCGATAGTCATCGGAACCGCGAGCGCTGTGGATCCTCTCGCTACTTGACCGCGATCGGATTGAGCGGAGATCCGACACCACCGGGGATGTTGAGCGGGCACGCTACGAACATGCACTCGTACACGCCGTCCGCGGCACAGTCCTCGGCGAGTTCCTCGAAGTCGAACATCTCGCCGAGGAGCAGGCCCATGTCGCGGAGTGCGAGCATGTGGAACGGAATCATCGGCCCGCCGGGATTCGCGCCGAGCGCCTCGACCGCGAGGTTGTCTGCGCACACTGCCGCGAGGCCGTGGTCACGGATCCATCGGGCGCACTCCCATGTGAGCCCCGGGGACCCACTGAGTGCGACGTCGGCGCCCCGTCGATGATGGGGATAGGTTCCCGTGCGCAACAGCATGATGTCGCCTTCGGACACGGTGATTCCGGTTTCTCCCAGTACAGCGTCGAGTATCTCCGGTGTAATCTGCGTGCCGGGCGAAAGGTAGTCGACGCCGAAGTGCCGCGGCACGTCGAACAGCACGCCGCGAGACACGACCCCCGCCACCAGGTTCTGGATCGAGCAGCGTTCAGCACCCCACGCGGTGACAGCGGTGTCGTGATGGAATCCGTTGTAGAGCAGATCGTCGTACCAGACGTGCGCGAGTGCATCGAAGTGTGTCGTCGAATGGGTCCCGAGGATCAGCATGTCTTCCGACGAACACACCTCGAGCACTTGACCTTTCGGCATGTCACCGCGATATCGAGTCATGGTATGGATCGGGTTGAAGCGCCCGCTGGTCCGGATGTCGTGCGGTCCGTGCTCGTCGGCGGGCATCGACAGCGAGAACGACGCCCCGCGCCGGACGGTCGCGGCAGCTTCCTGGACCTTCGCCGGCGTGAGGAGGTTGAGCGTGCCGCGCTGGTCGCCGTCACCCCAGCGACCCCAGTTGCTCAGTTCGCGCCCGACTTCGCGAACCCCGTCCATGTCGATCGTCGCCAACCCGACTCCCTCACTCTTCGCCAGAATGCAGATCCAGCACCAGGAGAACATAATTCTCCCAGCGGCTGCAGGCAAGCCTTCAGCGTCGCGAATTCCGTCCGAACAACTCCTCGAGTTGCTCGGCCATGTACGAAATCGCCGACTCCGACGCAGGCGTCGCCGGATAGGACAGGTTCCAGATGTGCGGTACGCCTTCGTGCACCTTCACGCGCACATCGACCCCGGCGTCCTCCGCCGTTCGCGTCAACAACAGTGCGTCGTCCCGCAACACCTCGGAATCACTGCACTGCACGACAAGTCGGGGTTGCCCTGTCCAGTCGCCGAGCACGGGAGATACCATCGGATCCTCCGCAGGATGACCCGACAGGTATGCGCCCGCCGCTTCTGTCGCCTGCTCGAGCGAGAATCGCTCATCGGTGCGCCTGTTCTCGCGGTAGCTTCCGGCGATGTTCCGCAGATCGGCCCACGGCGAGAAGAGAAACGCGCCGGCAGGGCCCGGGATCTCGAGTTGCCGAAGGCGCAGCAACAGCGCAGCCGCCAGTCCACCGCCTGCAGAATCTCCCCACAGCCCGAGGCGCTCGCCGGGGATCATGCCCGCGACCCACCGATACGCCGTGACCGCGTCGTCCATGGCTCCGGGGAACGCGCACTCGCCGGACAGTCGGTAGCCCACCGCGAACACCTGGATTTCGCACGCCGCCGCGATCCGGGCAACGCTGTCGGCAAACATCTGCGGTGAGCCCTTCCGGAAGCCGCCCCCGTGGAAATGCAGCAGAGCCGCATCCGGGCGGGCACCGGCCGGCCGTACCCGCAGGATCGGCACGGGCGCAGAATCGAGCGCCTCGATCTCGACGTCGAGACGCTCGTGGCTCGAAGAAACTTCGGTCATATCCGTCCTCGTTGTGGCATCGGTCAGAGTGACTCGGCCCAGTCATGGTTCGGCGCACGGCCACCGATCTGCCGTGTCAGCAGCTGAGCCGACGCAATAACAGGCTGCGCAGCAGCCGGGATCGCCCTGCCTGTCATCTCCCCGAGATGAAGAAGCGTCAGGCAGAACGCAACGCGCCCATCGGGATCGAATACCGGAACCGCAATATTTCCTACGTTGTACACGACGTCCGGCTCGAACTCCAGCACCGCATAGTCGGGCAACTCTTCGAAGAACTGTTGCAGCAGCGATTCTCGCAGTCCTGCATCGTTCGGGTGTTCCGCGAGTTTCTGCGACACCGACGGGCGGTCGGGGCGCAGGTCGTCGAGACCGACCGAGTACCCTCGCTGCCGCACGACCGGCCCGTGGGAGCGGAGATAGTCGGCCACGCGTTCCTGCAGATCCTCGGGCAGCTCGGTGATCCAATCGCGCCCCTCGACGGGCGGCATCCACGCCAGGAAGGGCTGCCCGATCGGCGGTTGCAGCGGTATTCGCTGCCCCGGCGCCAGCTCGACAGATCGACCCGTCGGCTTCCCTTCCACCGCAATGCAGAGCACATCCCTGCCGACCTGGACGGTGCCCGAGCATTCGAAGCCCGTGGATTCGGCCAGATCGACCATCTCGAGTCGAGCGAGTTCGATGACGGGATGCGCGTCGGCCGCCGCGTGACCGACTGCCGCAGCGGCCGGGCCGAGCGTGTACGTCTTGTGACGCGGATGCCGCGAGACGTAACCCTCGTCGGCCATCACCTTGAGCACCGCGAACATCGATCCGGGACTCACAGCCAGCACCCGGGACAGCTCGCTCAGAGTGAACGTGCCCCGCTGATTCGCGGTCAGAAAATCCAGCACCTGCAGTGCGCGCCGCGCCGAGAGAGCCATTCACGTCCTTTTTCTGAAGATCGTTGACGCTGATGAGAGCTGACGCTAGCGTAATCCATCAAGTCCTGAAACAGTTTTCGAAATACTGAAAAGAGACTTCGGTGGAACAAAAATCGTTCATTCGAAAGGCCCTCGCCAGTTCGAACCTCCACGCCCTGCGGTTGTCCTTGCTCCACGCCACCGGCGACCCTGCCCTCGCGGCGATGAAACTCGAATTGGTACCGATTCGTAGCGGAGCCGCGTTCGAGATGACGATCGCCGAGGAATCACGCGAGGAACTTTTCCGAAAGGCCGAAGAGTTCCTCGCGAGCCGCGCCTCCGCATACGTCCCCCGCGAGCTGGGGGAGGACGAGATTCGCACGATGATGGAGATCGCACTCGGCCAGGAACTCACCGACGACGAGTTCGTCGTCGCCCGCACAATGCCTGCGCTGGAGGAGTTTCCGGTCTTCGCACAGTGGACCGGTGAGCGCCCTCCACGCGCGGACGATTTCCGCGTCGTCATCACCGGCGCCGGACTGTGCGGCGTCGCGATGGGTGTGCAACTCGAGCAACTCGGGATCCCGTACGTGATCTACGAACGACGTCCGGACGTCGGGGGAACCTGGGCCATCAACACCTACCCGGACGCACGCGTCGATACCGCCAGCACCACGTACGAATACAGCTTCATGAAGAACTACCCCTGGTCCGAGCAGTTCGCGCGCCAACCCGAGGTGCGTCACTACATCGAGACGGTCGCGAAGAAGTACGGCGTGTACGACCATATCCGGTTCGAGCACGAGGTGCAGGCGGCCGAGTTCGATGAGCACTCGTCCCTGTGGTCGCTACGCGTGGCGGACGCGTCCGGCGAAACGGAGACCGTGACCTGCAACTTCGCCGTCACCGCGACCGGGCTCTTCTCCACGCCGAAGAAGCTGGACACAGAAGGCATCGACAGCTTCACCGGCGAAGTCCTCCACACGACGGGATGGACCGAGCAGCACACCGTCAAGGGCAAGACCGCAGCGATCATCGGCAACGGCTCCACCGGTGTCCAGCTGCTCTCCCGGATCGCCGAGGACGCCGACCAGGTCTACGTGTTCCAGCGGACCCCCCAGTGGATCGCACCGCGCGAAGGCTACGGCGAACCGGTGACCGAGGAAATGCGATGGGTGCTCGACAACATCCCACACTATTGGAACTGGGCTCGTACCACCGCGCTCAAACCCGCCGACCCCCGCGGCACGATTACGCCCGATCCCGAATGGCGTGCTGCCGGAGGCCACTTCAGTGAGAGCAACGACAAGCTCCGGGAGAACCTGACCCAGTACATCCGCAGGCAGGTCAACAACCGAGCCGACCTCGTCGAGCGACTCGTTCCCGACTACACCCCTGCCGCGCGACGTCCGGTGGTCGACAACAAGTGGTACCGATCGCTCGCCCGCGACAACGTGGACCTGGTGACGGACGGGATCACGAGGTTCACCGACACCGCCATCGTCACCGCCGACGGTACCGAGCGACATGTCGACATCGTCCTGACCGCAGTCGGTTTCGAGGTGACGAAGTGGCTCTGGCCCATGGACTTCCGCGGCCGCGACGGCGTGCACATCGAGGATCGCTGGAACATGGAGGGAGGCCCGCGCGCCTTCCAGGGCCTCGCCGTTCCGCAGTTCCCGAATCTGTTCGTGCTCTACGGTCCGAACGCGCAACCGGCAACGGGTGGTGGAATCGGGGTCGGCGGGCTTCCCGCCTGGATGGAATCCTGGGTCGGCTACATCGCCCGGGTGATGGTTGCCGTCATCGAGGGCGGGGACGACTGCGCCGAGGTCACGGAGGCAGCGTTCTGGGAATACAACAACGCGGTCGACGAGACGGCGCGCAAGATGATTTGGCTCGACCCCGCCGCGAACCCGGAAAAGAACTACTACGTCAACGAGCACGGTCGACTGAGCACGAGTACTCCTCTGCCGGGACTCGATCTCGGAACACGCTTCCTGAACTTCGAGCGCGACGATTTCATTCTCACCCGGACCGGTTCTCACGCCCGCACGTCCGACGGACGCGCCTCGTTCGTCACCGCGTCCTGACTCGACCTTCTACTGAAAAGAGAGCTGGCCACACATGATCGATCTAGGACTCGACGGCGCCCGCGCGATCGTCATCGGCGCAGGATTCGTGCCGTCACGCGCCGGACACGGACGCGGCTCCTCGCTGCAACTGGCACGCGCCGGCGCCACCGTTGCATGCGTCGACAAGAACGCCGAGCGGGCCGATCAGATCGTCCGTGAGATCACCGACGAGGGCGGCACGGCGTTCGCGATCGTTGCCGACGTGCTCGAGTCCGATCAGGCCCGTCGCGCGGTCGACGAGGCCGCAGCCCGCATGGGCGGCCTCGATGTCTGCGTCGACATCGTCGGGCAGGCCATGTGGGGCAAGGCCGCCGAGTTCTCCGACGAGGAGTGGAACGCACAGCTTCTCGTCAATCTCACGCAGGTCTTCTACGTCTTCAAGGCAGCCGTCCCCTACCTGGCGGCCAACGAGCAGGGCGGCTCGCTCATGGCGCTGACCTCGGTGGACGGACTCGGTTCGTCGCGATTCCATGCTGCATACGGTGCCGCGAAGGCCGGCGTCATGTCGCTCGTGAAGACCTTCGCCGACGAGTACGGCAAGGACGGAGTTCGGGTCAACGCGGTGGCTCCCGGCAATGTCGGCGGCGGCAACTGGGATCTCCCGGAGGTCCCCTTCGGCGAGGACGTCGTCAACGCCCTCGCACCACCGCGCGGCCGCGACATCGCAGACGCAGTGCTGTTCCTCGCGTCGCGCCTCTCCGCGAAGATCACGGGTCAGACCCTGGTCGTCGACGGAGGAGCGCTGACTATGAGCCCCTGGGGCATGAAGGAAGAGCACATCGGGCGGAACGCCGCCTTCTCCACTGCGTCGCAGGATTGAGGACTCGATGACCTCGATCACCGACGCATTCCTCGTCACCGGCAAAGTCGCACTCGTCACCGGCGGCGGCAACGGCATCGGCCGTGAGACCGCGCTCGTGCTCGCCGCGGCGGGCGCGCACGTCGTCGCCACCGATGTGAACGACGCGGGTCTCGCAGAGACGCGCCAACAGGGTGAAGAACAGGAAACCCCGATCGCGACGAGCACACTGGACGTATCCGATCCCGTGGCCGTATCGCGCGCGGTCGACGACGTCGTCACGGAGTACGGACAGCTCGACATCCTCGTCAACGCCGCGGGAATCATGATCATGCGGAACGCCCTCGACGTGACTCCAGATGAGCTCGAGCGGGTGCTCCGGATCAACGTCGGCGGCACCTTCTACGCGTGCCAGGCCGCGGGCCGTGTCATGAGGTCCGGTGGGAGCATCATCAACCTCACGTCGAGCATCATCGACCGCACCAGCCCCGGACGGATCACCTACGCGATGTCCAAAGGGGCCGTCGTACAGGCCACGCGCACGTTCGCGCTGGAACTCGCACCGTCCGGCATCCGCGTCAATGCCCTCGCGCCGGGCTGGGTCGAAACGGGGATGACCAACCGGCATTGGACCGACACCGACGGCACCGTCGACGAGGACAGGCGTGCAGCGTACGTGGAGAAGATGGCCTCTGCCTCACCGCTCGGGGTCGTCGGCACCACCCGCGACATCGCACTGGCGGCACTTCAACTCGCCTCGGGGGCAGGATCGTTCGTCACCGGTCAGGTCGTTCGGATCAACGGCGGGTCGTTCATGGCGTGAGTAACGCACAGATCTGTACATCCGTAGGACCCCACTCGAGGAGGATTTCGACATGAGCGGAAGGCTCGAAGGCAAGGTTGCCGTGGTAACGGGAGGTGCCAGCGGAATCGGCGAGGCATCGGTACGGCGGTTCGCCGACGAGGGGGCGCGTGTCGTCATCGCCGATGTCGACGACCAGCGCGGGAAGAGCGTCGCCGACGAAGTGGGCTCCGCAGCACTGTTCGTCCACGCCGACGTCACCGACCAGAGCGACTGGGAACGTCTGATGGCGACGACCAGCGAGCATTTCGCACCGCTCGATGTGCTGGTCAACAACGCCGGCGGTGGACGCGGTGTCGGCAGGATCGTCGACGAGGTCTACGAGGGACATCGAGCAATCCTCGACCTCAATCTCTCGTCGGTGTGGATGGGCACCCGCGCCGCGCTACCCATCATGGGCGCCAACGGTGGCGGTTCCATCGTCAACATCTCCTCGATCGACGGGCTCGTCGGCGTCGAAGGGATGACCTCGTACGCAGCATCGAAGTTCGCGGTCACGGGCCTGACCAGGACGGTGGCCTTCGAAGGCGGTCCCCACAATGTGCGCATCAACTCGGTCCACCCCGGATTCATCCGGACACCGATGACCGCCAAGCACACCGGTGCAGTGAAGGCGCGGCTCGAGTCGGCGATCCAGAAGCAACCGATCACCCGATTCGGCACGCCGGAGGATATCGCGAACGCCGTCCTGTTCTTCGCGTCGGACGAGAGTTCGTACTGCACGGGCACATCCCTCGTCGTGGACGGTGGTCAGCTCGCCGGCCCGCACCGGGATCCGATGTGAACCGAACATCTCCGACAGCAGGGATCACCCGTCACACTCGGCCAACGGTGGCGCCGACCTCGCGTCGGAAGCCGACTGGCTCAACCTGTCCGAGGCGGAGGCCATGGGGCCCATCCCTCCTCGACGGTACGTGGATCACGGAGTAGCCGAGTGCGCCGGGTGGTGGTCGAGCCGGATCTGCGCGACCACCGCCCGGTGATCCGATCCCGGGAGGGTTACCGTCTCCACCGATGTCGCACGGCCACCCGCGACGAGGATGTGATCGATGCCGACCACTGGAGGAAGCCGTGCCTCGGCCGGATAGGTGAACAGAAGTCCCGCGCCGACCTGCTCTGCGGTGTCTCGGAGGCGCCCGGTCAGCATCGCACGATACTGCGCGTGATCGTAGGTCGCATTGAAATCGGCGCCGACGATCACCGGCCCCGATGGCGCGGATTCGAGGATCTCTTGCAGACGGGACAATTCGTCGGCCCACACTTCCGTGTTGTAGACCGGCGGCACCGGATGGAACGCATAGACCGCGACAGGCCCGGCCCCAGGTACGTCTGCCGTCGCCGACACCTGGTTCATGACGAATCCGTCGTACTCGACTTCGTCGGACAGCGGGAAACGACTCCAGATCCCAGTCCCTCCCGCGCCGGGCTCCGGCACGACGAAGTGATACGGCAAGATTCGATCGAGGCCTTCGCTCGCAAATGCGTCGACCGCTTCGGCTGTCAGCTCACTCACGGTCAGCAGATCGACGCGGCGCGCTTCCACTTCGGCTACCACCGTGATCGGGTCTGCCTCTCCGAAGAGAATGTTCGCCTGCATCACCGTGAGCGCGTCTCCCCCGGCTCCTCCCGACTCACCGATGTACCGGGGAGCCTGAATCCACACCGCAGCGAGGACGACCAGCACCGCCACCGCAGTAGCGACCCGGTACCGCAGTAGCGCGAAGACCACCGCACCGACCACCGCACCGATCATCATGTACGACGCCGCCGATGCCGCAAGGACCGGAAGCCGCGCCGACGAGGTGCTGTAGTGCAACGCTGCCCCAGCAGCACCGGTCACCGTAGCGAGCCACGCGAAGATCCCCGCACCGACCCGCATCCACTTCGCCATCACGCTGTCAAGACAACCACGCGTGAGGGGACGTAGCCGCGCAGGGCTTGTTCGTCCATGCACTGATCACGACCGGTGAAATATTCTCGAGGTGCCACCCATCCGGGTGTGTCCCGGCACCGAATCGCTCCCAGACGGTGCACGGCCGTCTCCGGGCCGAACCATGTCGGCCCGGCGGAACCCATAAGGAGCGGTCTTCATGCGCGCACAGCAGGAGTCTTCACCATGACACCTTCTCCCGATGAATTCCCTCACGACGACGATCCGGGCGGCCACGCCGCGGGCATCGGGTTCCTTCAGTTGTTCATGGAAGCGACCGCACGCGTCGAACGGTCCGACTCGCACGACCTGATCGAGGGAGCATCCCCGGATACGGGGGCAGCAGACGATCGGCGGCTGCAATGATCAACCTGCCGAGTCTGCCCCAAGTCCCTGCGGTACGGCCGGCTCGACAGCATTCCTTCGGAAGCGAGGCCCGATGATCCGCCTGGTCTGGGCCCTGGTCGTGTGCGCGGTGCTGACCCAGATCGCGTATCCCCTCACGACCGGAACCACTCGTGACATGGTCACGATCGCCGTGGTCGTCCTGCTCGCCGCTGCTGTACTCGTCCACGCCGTACTCAGGCGGGGGGCCGTATGGGCACTGGTGCTCTTGGGGGCCACCGCGGGACTGGGCATCGCCATCGAACTCCTCGGTACAGCAACCAGTGTCCCGTTCGGAAGCTACTTCTATGCCACAGACCGGCTGGGACCCGACATTCTGGGTGTCCCGGCCATCGTTCCCCTGGCATGGACAGCCGGGTTCTATCCGGTGTGGTGTGCCGTGTCGTATCTGATCGAACGCAGTCGCGTCCCACAGGATCGGCACGCCGTCTACCGGATCGCGCTCGCGGCCATCGGAATGGTCGGCTGGGATCTGTATCTGGACACCCAGATGGTCACCGACGGCCAATGGACATGGACCTCCGGAAATCCGGGCCTTCCCGGCATACCCTCGATCCCGTACACAAACTATCTCGGGTGGATACTCACCGCATTGTTGATGGCGGCCATCATGGAATACGTGGGTCGGCGTGTCGATATGTCGTCAACGGCTGATCGGCGCATCTCCGATGCTGCGCCGTTGGCTCTCTTCCTGTGGACGTGGCTCGGGTCGGCCCTGGCTCACGCGGCCTTCCTCGAAGGCGACGAACTGCGATACTCGGCGATCTACGGATTCTGTGTCATGGGTGTGGTCGGGATTCCTCTGGTAGCGACATGGTTCCGAGAGCGCCGGAAGGTACCGGTGCAGGCATGAGCGAGTCGACTCCGTCCACGCGGCGACACCCGGCGGCGCGCGCCGTGCACCGACTGACTGCGGCCGGCGCTGTGCTCGCCGGTCTGTCTGCGGTCACATCGATCGCGAACACGCTGTTCATGCCCCGTCTACGACGACCTGACAATGCCTCGACATACGAGTCCGTCGTGGTGTGCATACCGGCCAGGAACGAACAGGAGACCGTGCCGCGACTCATCACCGATCTGCGGGCACAGACCTATGCGGGCGAGCTCCGGGTGTTCGTCCTGGACGACGCTTCCAGCGATGAGACCCGCGCTGCTGCCCTGTGCGCGGCCGACGGAGATCCACGCGTCACCGTCGTCTCCAACGATGCCGAGCCGAGCCCGGGCTGGACCGGAAAGTCAGCAGCATGCCGAACCCTCGCCGACATTGCGCTCACCGCGGCTCCGCGTGCCGAAGTGATCGCCTTCGTCGACGCCGACGTCCGACTGTCCACCGATGCGATTGCGGCGGCCGTCACCGCATTACGTGCGCATCACGCGGCACTGGTATGTCCCTGGCCCGAACAACATGCGCTCGGCGTCTCCGAGCGGTTGCTCCAGCCGATGCTGAGCTTCTCGTGGATGTCGAGTCTCTTTGTTCCCCTGTCGAATCGGTCCTTGCGGGCTTCGCTGGCGGTGGCCTGCGGCCAATTCCTGATGTTCGACACCGCCGCATACCGGCAGATCGGTGGGCACGAATCGGTCGCGTCGAGTCCTACCGAGGATCTCGATATCGCCCGCGCCCTTCGCCGCAGGGGCCGTCGAACCGTCCTGGTGTCGGGCGCGGGTTTCGTCAGCTGCCGGATGTACCGCAGTTGGACCGAACTCCGGGCGGGGTACACGCGGTGGCTGTGGTCTTCGTTCGGCGGGAAGGCAGGTTCAGCAGCCGTGCTCGGCGCAGCACTGATCGCATACCTCCTGCCTCCTGCTGCTGCTCTTCTGGGATCGGGCAGCACACGTCGGCTGGGGGCTGTCGGCTACCTCGCCGCTGTCGTTGCCCGTACCTCGTCGGCACGGTCCGAAGCGGGCGGGCCCGGCATCGTTCGACACACCGTGTACGCCGGGGCCCACCCGGTATCCACCGCCCTCTTCGCGACCTTGGTTCTCGACTCGCACCGGCGTCGCTCACGGAACCAACTGTCGTGGAAGAGTCGACCACTGCACGCGCCGAGAGACGAGAAATGAGAGATGAGATGTCGCCCTTCGACTTTGCCGGTGACCAGCACCGACGAATGACGGTACTCACGATGGGCGGTCGAGCATGAAGGCGGTGCGCGGGCACGTCGATTCGGTCGTCGTGGTCGGAGCAGGGCTGGCCGGTCTTGCGGCTGCACTTCATCTCACCGGCGCAGGCAAGACCGTTACCCTCCTCGAACGCGAGGCCACGATCGGAGGCCGAGTCGGGACCTATCGGGTACTCGACGACACCGGCCGTCCGCTCTACGACATCGACAACGGCGCAAGCGTCCTGACCATGCCCGATCTTATTGCCGACGCCCTCGCCGCTGTCGGCGAATCGTTCGCATCGACCACGCCCGCGCTGACCTTGGCGAAGCTTTCGCCCAGCTACCACGCGCGCTACGCCGACGACACCTCCCTGAACGTGTACCAGGACCCCGATACCATGGCCGCCGAAGTCGAAAGGGTCTGCGGCCCGGACGAAGCCGTCGGCTACCGGAAACTCAGAGGATGGCTTGCGTCGATCTTCGACGCGGAGTTCGATCGCTACATCGATTCGAACTTCGATTCACCGCTCGATCTCGTGTCGTCCCCAGCGGCGTTGCGCAATACGGCGACGTTGGCTCGTCTGGGCGGTTTCGGGCGCCTCGGCTCGCGGGTAGGGTCGTTCGTCGACGACCGACGCCTCCGACGCATCTTCACGTTCCAGGCACTGTATGCAGGGACGTCTCCGTCGACCGCACTGGGCGTCTACGGCGCGATTGCACACATGGACACGTCCCTCGGCGTCTACTTCCCTCTGGGTGGCATGTCGCGCATCGCCGACGCGATGGCCGACGCATTCAGACGCCACGGAGGGATCTTGCACACCGGCACCGAAGTATCCGACATCGACATCGCGAACCGACGCGCAACAGGTGTCCGCACCGCGGACGGTCGACGATTTGCGTGCGATGCACTGGTGCTCACCACCGACCTGCCGGTGGTCGACCGACTGCTCGACCGTGCTGGGGTGACGTCCGCGGGTCGGAAACGTGGCTACGCCGTGGTCTCCCCGTCGGCCGTCGTCTTTCACGGCACGGTTCCGACCCGGGTGACGCAGTCGTGGCCGTCGCAAGCACACCACACCATCGACTTCGGGGAGCAGTGGTCGGAGACCTTTGCGCGCATCACGGCACGCCGGGGCCGCGGGCAGTTGATGGAGGATCCGTCGCTGCTGATCACACGGCCGGCAGTCACCGATCCTTCGCTGTGCGTCGATCGCGGCGAAGACCGGAGCGAGCCGGTCTCCATCCTCGCACCGTGCCCGAACCTTTCGAGCGCGCCCTTGGACTGGAACAGCCTGGCCGTCCCCTACATGCGTGAGATCCAAGCGGTTCTGGAACAGCGCGGTTACCACGGCCTGTCGTCCTCGATGGTCGTCGATCGACTCGATTCACCGCAGACCTGGTCGGACAAGGGGATGCTCGAGGGCAGCCCGTTCTCCTCGGCGCACGTGTTCCGTCAGACAGGTCCGTTCCGCCGCAAGAATCTCGTCCGAGGTGTCGACAACGTGGTCCTCGCCGGCTCCGGTACCACCCCGGGTGTCGGCGTTCCCACCGTCCTCATCTCTGGAAGACTCGCCGCGGAGCGCGTTACCGGGTCGGGCAAGGACACATCGTTCGCGTTCTCCGAGGCCGGTGTCGATCATGCGTGAACTCGACGGAATCGATCCCCGGCTGCACACCGCATACCGCGTGTGCCGGGAGCTGAACGAGCAGCACGGGAAGACGTATTTCCTCGCCACCCGGCTGCTTCCTGCCGAGAAGCGGGCCGCAGTGCACGCACTCTACGGTTTCGCGCGGATGGTCGACGACATCGTGGATGTCGATGCGGGAGAGGCCGACTCGGACCTCGACGACGCCCCGGTCGAGGCGTCGAATGCTGCACCGACGCAAGCAGACCACATCGCGATCGCGAAACTCGACGCCTTCGAACGCCACATCAGGGCTGCCTTCGACGGAAAACCCTTGGGCGACAGCAGGTCCGATCTGGTTCTCCGGGCACTGGTGGACACTACAGCGCGCTACGGCATCGCACACGACTACTACTACGCCTTCCTGCACTCGATGAGGATGGACATTCCCGGAACCGAGATGTTCCGCTCGCGGTACCGCACGCTCGACGAGCTGTCGGAGTACATGTACGGATCTGCTGCCGTCATCGGCCTGCAGATGCTCCCCATCCTGGGTACGGAAGCCGATCCTGCCCTCGCAGCCGCGCCTGCGGTCGCGCTGGGTGAAGCCTTCCAGCTGACGAACTTCATCCGGGACATGGGCGAGGACCTCGACCGCGATCGCATCTATCTGCCGACCGACGAGCTGAACGCCTTCGGCGTCGACGAAGATCTGCTGCGCCACTGCCGGGCGACCGGCCGTAGCGACCCGAGGCTCGAGCGGGCACTCGCCCACCTGATCGCCCACACCCGAGCGGTGTACCGGACGGCAGCGCCGGGGATCGACATGTTGGACCCCGGTGTTCGTCCTGGGATGCGCACCGCATTCGTCCTGTACCGCGACATCCTGAGAAAGGTGGAGGAGAGCGGATACCGCGTGCTCCACGAACGCGCACATGTATCCCGCCCGCGTCGCGTGGCGGTGGCGGCGCCTCGACTCGCGGAAGCCGGATGGATCGCCTTGCGGACGCGGTTGAGATCCTGACGGAGGGAGTGGGGCGGGCGGGGCTCGAACCCGCGACCAATGGATTATGAGTCCACGGCTCTAACCGACTGAGCTACCGCCCCTCCACAGCGACACAGCGCTGCAGAGCGCTTTCCGTACCGGACAGCGCGTACGCATGCTACCCGGCGGCGAGCGCGTTCCGCCGCACCGGGTGGACCAATAAGAACCTTCCTCCGCTTACCCGGGTTTCCTCAGGTCGTCGACGCGAGGAAACCCGGGTAAGCGGAGGAAAGTTTCGAAAGGCGACTCTATCGAGTACGTCACACCGCGGCGGCCGGTGAAACGAAAGAATCCTCCCACCCCGCATGGGGTGGGAGGATTCTGTGCGCTCCCCCGGCTGGACTCGAACCAGCAACCCTTCGATTAACAGTCGAATGCTCTGCCAATTGAGCTACAGGGGATTGATCTGCGGTGCTCCGGGGTTTCCCTCGGTGCGTGAAAAACCATAGCGCCCCTTCCGCCTCAGAACCAAATCGCCTGCATGTGGGCATGCGGAGCGTCATCGGGCAGGATGGGGAGGACGCGCACACATGGTGGAAGGACGACACATTGATGGGATTGTTGGTCGGGGTTGCCGCGGGGTACGTACTCGGCACCCGGGCAGGTCGAGCCCGATACGAACAGATCAGCAAGACCGCCAAGGCGGTGGCCGCCAGTCCGGTCACCAAGAAGGCCATCGAGGTGGGGCGTCAGAAGCTCTCGGATTCTCTGAACCCACAGCCGAAGCTCGAACCGATGAAGCCGATCGACGAGACGACGACGATCATGATCCCCCGGGATCAGCTCAAGAAATAGCGTCAGCCGGCCAGGCCGTCGCCGCCCGCATCGCCGATGGCCTGGTCGAGCAAGCTGCGCCGATACTGCTCCAGCGCGACGAGGTCGCCCAGCAGCGCGTGGAATTCGTCGGACTCCGTGGCAGGCGAGATGCGTTGCAGCTTCGATTTCAGCTCCGCCACCTGCTCACCCACCCACACTTCCTGCAGGCGCGCCAGCACTCCCCCGATGTAGCGGGGCATGCGGTCTTCTTCGGCGGGAATCGGCTCGACTGCGAGTTCCATCACCAACGAGCGCACGACCGGGTCGGTCGCTGCGCGCCCGACGGCGTCTACCCATTCGGCGCCGCCCATCCCCGACCCGACACCACCGACGCGAGCAATGGCCTCCCGCACCGCCGAGTAGGCCGGGTCTGTGAACGTCTCGCCCGGCAACGAATCGAACACCGTTCCCGCCATACCCGGATACTGCAGCGCCGCCTTCAGCCCGTCACGTTGCGGCCACAGCGCAGGATCTCCCGGCCGTGGGCGTCGCATCGCCGGCTCCTGCGATGACGACCCCTTGTCGACGGCAGCGGGCCGAGGCTTGGGCGCCGCCCCTCGCCCGCCTCCTCGACGTGCTTCGTCCTGGACCCGGCGACGGACCATGGGGATGTCGTCCCACCCCACCCAGTGCGCGAGCTGGACCGCGTAGTTGTCGCGCAGAGACCGATCCTTGATCTGCGCGACGACCGGCACACATCGGCGTAGTGCCTCGACGCGACCTTCAGCGGTGTCGAGGTCGTGTTCCAGCAGGATCGATTTGACGACGAACTCGAACATCGGGGTGCGTCGCGCCACGAGTTCGCGGACGGCGGTGTCGCCCGACGCCTGCCGCAGCTCGCACGGATCCATCCCCTCCGGGGCGATCGCGACGTACGTCTTCGCTGCGGTCTTCTGGTCGCCCTCGAACGCCTTCATCGCCGCGGCCTGTCCGGCTGCGTCGCCGTCGAAGGTGTAGATGACCTCGCCGCGGAAGTAGCTGTCGTCCATGAGCAGACGACGCAGCATCGCGAGGTGCTCGTCGCCGAATGCCGTACCACACGAAGCGACGGCGGTTTTCACTCCGGCGAGATGCATGGCCATGACGTCGGTGTAGCCCTCGACGATCACCGCCTGATGCGACTTGGCGATCTCCCGCTTCGCGAGGTCGAGACCGAAAAGGACCTGAGACTTCTTGTACAGCACCGTTTCCGGTGTGTTCATGTATTTGGCGGTGATTTGGTCGTCGTCGTAGAGCCTGCGGGCGCCGAACCCGATGACATCGCCCGCGAGGTTACGGATGGGCCACAGCAAGCGCCGATGAAACCGGTCGATCGGGCCGCGACGCCCCTGCCTCGACAATCCCGCGGATTCGAGTTCCGCGAACTCGAATCCGCGGCCGAGAAGATGCTTGGTGAGATGGTCCCAGCCCGCGGGTGCATAGCCGCACCCGAACATCTCTGCGGCGGTCTGGTCGAAGTTGCGCTCGGTGAGGTAGTCGCGTGCGGCCTGTGCGTCGGGGGCGCGGAGTTGTTCGGCGTAGAACTGCTGCGCGGCGGCGTTCGCGGCAACCAGACGGGCCCGGGTCCCGCGGTCGCGCTGCACGGACGGTCCGCCGCCCTCGTAACTGAGGGTGTAGCCGACACGTTCGGCGAGCTGTTCGACGGCCTCCACGAAGCTGACGTGTTCGATCTTCTGGATGAACGAGTAGACGTCGCCGCCCTCACCACAGCCGAAGCAGTGGTAATGCCCGTGGTTGGGGCGGACGTGGAACGACGGCGACTTCTCGTCATGGAAGGGGCACAACCCCTTCATCGAGTCGGCGCCGCCGCGTTTGAGGGCGACATAGTCGCCCACGATGTCTTCGATCCGAACGCGGTCGCGAATGGCCGCGATGTCTCTGTCTGAAATTCTGCCGGCCACGCCGACGAGTCTAGGCCGTGTTCTCGGCCAGATCGGCGGCGGTGGTTGCTAGCCCCAGCTGGCCTGCGCGGCGAGGCTGTCGCGGTCGACCCGTTCGAGTCGCGATTCGGTGAAGGACGCTATCTGATCGACGATCACCCGTACCTTGGCTGCATCGTCGGGCGCGGCCTCCCACTCGGCGACGAAGATCGGGTCGAGTCCGACCGGTGCCGTGCGCAGCAACCATTCGGCGACCCGATGGATGCGTTCGCGCTGGCCGACCTGTCTCGATCGATGAGCGCTGTCGGACATCACGAACTGCAGCGCCATGGTCTTGAGCAACGCGACCTCGGACGCCACGATCTGCGGGATCACCAGGTCGGTGTCGTAGCGGGTGATGGGCGCATTGCCGGTGACCTCGCGGGTGCCGCTGATCGCGGCCGTCGCATACCGGCCGACGAGTTCGCTGGTGAGCCGCTTGAGGGCGACCGCGCCGGCGAGTGTGCCGTCGTAGGTTCCCACCCCGACCACGACCGGCAAGGTGGACAGGCGCTGCGCCGCCTCCTCCAATTCGGCCGGATCGAGGCCGGAGAACTCCTTCAGGCCCAGCGCGATGAGGCCTGCAACCGAATCGGTGTCACCGAGGATCCGCAGATCGATGCGGCCGTCGATCACGCCGTCCTCGACGTCGTGCACCGAATAGGCGACGTCGTCGGACCAGTCCATGATCTGCGCTTCGAGACAGCGACGGCGCTCGGGCGCACCGTCTCGGATCCAGGCCAGTTCGTCGGCGTCGTCGTCGTACGCGCCGAACTTCGCGCCCGGAGTCGGACGGATCCACGGGTACTTGAGCGTCGCGTCCAACGAGGTGCGGGTGAGGTTCAATCCCGCGCTGGTGCCGTCCGAGTGGAGGATCTTCGGTTCGAGTGCGGTCAGGATCCGCAGGTTCTGGGCATTGCCCTCGAAGCCCCCGCACGGCTCGGCGACCTCGTCGAGCGCGCGTTCGCCGTTGTGCCCGTAGGGAGGGTGACCGATGTCGTGGGCAAGGCCTGCCAGATCGACGACGTCGGGGTCTGCCCCGAGCCCCTCGGCGATGCTGCGACCGATCTGACCCACTTCCATCGAGTGGGTCAGCCGGGTGCGGGGGGTGTCGCCGTCGCGCGGGCCCACCACCTGTGTCTTGTCCGCGAGCCGACGCAGCGCCGCACAGTGCTGGACGCGGGCGCGGTCCCTCGCGAATGCGGTGCGATCGGACGCAGCCGATTCCGCACCGGCGAGTCCCGATCGCTTCGGCGCTTCCTCCACACGCCGCGCGAGATCGTGTTCGCTGTATCCCGGCATACCACCGTCCTTCGTCGCTGCGACCCTATGTCACTGGTCTGCCGTGTATTCGAAGTCTGCCGAGTAGTGCGTGATCTGGTACCAGATCAGCGCCCCGGTCTCCCGGGCGATGCCGTGGAACTGCGATTCGCGTGTGAACACCGCCGGGCCCTGCCGGGTGGGCGCAGTCCACGCATCGAGTCCCGCGTCGCGTGCCATCGTCCGGGTGCGCAGTCCGTGCCACGGATCACTCACCAGCACCGCCGACGACAGGCCCATCGCACTCATCTCCTCGCTGACGGCTTTGATGCTCAGGAGGGTGTCGGCCCCCTCCTCGACCGCGACAATGGCGTCCGCGGGCACGCCGGTCTCGACGAGGTAGTTCTTACCGGAGGCCGCCTCGGTGAACAGGTCGCCTTCCTGCTTGCCGCCGACGGTGACGATGGTGTCGGACACACCGTTCTCGTAGAGCTTGCGGGCCTGTTCGAGGCGCGCTTCGAACACCGGAGACGGGGTTCCCGAGTACTGCGCGGCGCCGAGCACGACGATGGCGTCGGCGGGTGTCCAATCGTCGATGCGCGCGACCTGCCACACCCGCACTGCCGTCCCGCCCACCACCAGGACCGCGGCGAGGAGCAGTCCGGCGATCAGACGACGGCACCACCGGGCGAGGCGGGACCCGAAACTGCGCTGGTCCTCGTCGACGCTCGTGACCGTGCCTTGGCGGCGGGATGCAGTACTCACTCCCCGATTCTGCCAGTGCGCGGCCGGACACCCGCGCGGACACGCGCCACGGTGCCACCGCACGCACGGAACCGTTAGATTCGTCCCATGGCTCACTTATCGGCCGCGGACCGACATCCCTCGACAGCCGTGCTCGTCTTCGTCCCCGTCCTGCTCGCGGTCGCGGCCTGGTTGATGGCTCCCGCGATCGCCTCCGCCGAGCCGCCGTCGCGGCTGCCGCAACCGATCACCGACACCGCGGGTGTGCTGAGCGGTGACGACACTTCGCGGATCCAGGCAACGGCCGATGCGTTGTACGACGAGCACCAACTCCAGCTCTGGGTGACGTATGTGTCGACGTTCGACGGATACGACCGCGACACCTGGGTGCAGACGACTGCTCAGGCCAGCGGATTCGGCTCGGACACCGCTCTACTCGCTATCGCGACCGACGATCGCGACTTCGCACTGTGGACTCCGGACGGCTCCGAGGTCAGCGCGTCGGAACGCGACCGGATCGTGGCGAACGACATCACACCGGAGTTGCGTGAACCTACCGACTGGGCGGGAGCCGCGGTCGGCGCTGCCGAAGGCCTCGGCAACGCACTCACGCCGTCGAGCGCACCCGCGACGACGCTGCTCGTCGGCGGCGGTGTCATCGCCGCAGGCGCCGGCGGGGTGTACCTGTACTCGCGCCGATCGAAGAGCAACCGCGCGAAGGCCGGTGCTGCACAGGCCGCCCAGATCGATCCGAACGACGTCGACAGCCTGCGTTCACTACCGCTCGAAGGCCTCGAGCTGTACGCACAGGAAGTCCTCGTGGAGACCGACAATGCCGTGCGCTCGAGCGCCGAGGCACTCGAACTGGCACGCGGAGAGTTCGGCCGGTCCGCCGTGCAACCGTTCGACCGCGCCTACGACCAGGCCCGCACCGCACTCACGTCCGCGTTCGAAATCCGGCAGCGACTCGACGACGACATCCCGGAAACCCCGCAGCAGCAGCGCGACATGCTCGTGCAGTTGATCTCCTCGTGCGGTAAGGCGAATGACGACCTCGACGCGCAGGTCGAGGCATTCGACAACATGCGCAACCTGCTCCTCGACGCCCCGAAACGCCTCGATGCGCTCACTCAGCGTGCAATCGGGCTGCGAGCACGACTCCCCCACTCCGAGACGATCCTCGCTCAGCTGCGCAGCGAGTTCCCCGCGGGTGCTCTCGCTCCCGTCGTCGAGAACGTCACGCTCGCGGAGGAAGAGATCGCCTTCGCGGAGAAGGCGGTCGACGAAGGGCGGACCGCGGTCGCGCGACCCGCCGGCGAGCAGGGCGACGCGGTGCGGGCGATCCGTGAAGCAGAAGGAGCCCTGGGGCACGGGGCGATGCTGCTCGACGCCCTCGATCACGCGGCCGAGGACATCCGACGAGCCATCGCGACCCTTCCCGAAGCGATGGAAGATGCGGCGCAGGGCATCGCGGACGCCGCGCGGCTCGCAGCGGCAGGCGGCCCGGAACTCGACGAAGCGCGGAAGGCAGCGCAGGACGCGCTCGATCATGCACGGGCCGAGCAGCACAACGACCCGCTGGGCAGTTTCACGCGGGTGGTGGAAACGGATGCGCGACTCGATGCGTTGCGTGCGCAGACCCGTGAAGCCCAGGAAGCCCAGGAGCAGGCCCGCCGACGTCTTCAGCAGGATCTGGCGGCGGCGCAGGCACAGGTCACGGCCGCAGCCGATTTCATCGGTACGAGGCGCGGTGTCGTCGGGGCGCAGGCCCGTACCCGGTTGTCGGAGGCCGAACGTCATCTGCAGGCAGCGCAGCAGCTCGCGCAATCGGATCCGGCGTCCGCGATGCAGCACGCGCAGGCCGCCGCGGGCCTGGCTGCGAAGGCGTTGCGTTCCGCCCAGGACGACGTGCAGAAATGGGACCGTCAGCAGCGTCCGCCGCACGGCGGCTCGTCGGGCGGCAACATGACCGGCGCCATCCTCGGCGGCATCCTCATCAACAGCGTCCTCAACAGTGGCCGTGGTGGAGGCGGCTTCGGAGGCGGTTTCGGGGGTGGCGGCTTCGGGGGCGGCGGTGGGGGCGGCTTCGGCGGGTCGAGCGGGGGCCGCTTCTAGCATGTTCGGGACGATCCCACTCTGAATGCTGAGCACCCACCAGCGAGAAGATCACTCTCATAATCATCGAATCCCTTTCTTGCTCAGCAGAACACTGGTAGCTTGCCGTCAACCGCCCCCACCCGGTGATGCGCACCACATTTTCAGATGAGGAGCTCCTGGTCGTGACCCAGACCGATTCCGGCAAGAACCACATCCACTTCGATCGACACGCACCCGAGTACCGGGAGCAGTTCGAGTCCATCACCCGCGACATGCACGAAGGCTGCCCCATCGCGTGGACCGACGCCCACGGCGGGCACTGGGTCGCAGCCGGAGCCGACGAGGTCTTCCACCTTGCGAGGTCGGGCGACATCTCCAACGACAACGACGTCCAGGGTGTCCGGCGCGGATACCGCGGCATCACCATCCCGACCGGCGAGCTTGCCAACGGGGTCCGGGGCGGCATGCTCGAGATGGACCCACCGGAGCATCGCTACTATCGCCAGGCCCTCAACCCGTACCTCTCACCGGCTGCCGTCACACGATGGATTCCCGTCATCGACGAGGTGGTGCGCGCGTGCCTCGACGAGAAGATCACCACCGGCCGGATCGACTTCGTCGACGACCTCGCCAATATCGTGCCTGCAGTACTCACTCTCGGCATGCTCGGCATCCCGCTCGCCAAATGGGAAATCTACAACGAACCGGTACATGCGTCGGTGTACACACCGCCCGATTCCCCCGACCGGGCCCGCATCGGCGAACTGCAACGCGCGATGGGCGCTGATCTGTACGCCGCCGTCGCGGAGATCCGCAGGCACCCGCGCCCCGGTCTCGTCAACGCGGTGGTCCACGCCGACATCGACGGAGAGAACCCACCCGACGGGGAAGTTCTCGGCATGCTGTCGCTGCTGATCGGCGGCGGATTCGACACGACGACCGCGCTGACCGCGCACTCGCTCGAATGGCTGTCCCAGAATCCGGACCAACGCGAACTGATCAGTCTCGAGCGCGACACCCTGCTCGACTCCGCGACCGAGGAGTTCCTACGGTTCTTCACACCTGCCCCGGGGGACGGCCGGACCTTCTCCGCAGACTGCGACTACGCCGGAGCCCAGTTCCGAGAAGGTGAACGATTGTGGCTCTCGTGGGCGATGGCCAATCGCGATCCGTCACTGTTCGACAATCCCCACAGCGTCGATATCGAGCGGAAAGGAAACCGTCACTTCAGTTTCGGACTCGGAATTCATCGATGCATCGGGTCCAATGTCGCACGGACAGTGTTCAAGCGGATGCTCATCGCAGTCCTCGACCGCATGCCGGACTTCTACTGCGATCCCGCCGAAGCAGTGCACTACGAGACGATCGGCATCATCCAGGGGATGCGGAATCTTCCCGCGACCTTCACCCCCGGCCCCCAGCTCGGCCCCGGTCTCGACGAGACGCTGGCCCGACTCCAGAAGGAATGCGACGAGCAGGGTCTCGCCGAGCCCATCACGGCGCAGACCGGTAGATCGCAGTAGCCGCACGAAAAGGCAGGCACCTCGCGTCGACGCGGTGTGCCTGCCTTCTGCCGTTGCGCCTGTGATCATCAGGCGCGGGTAGGGGTGCCTCCGATCAGCACCCGATCAGACGCTGCGCGAGGTAACCCTCGACCTGATCCAGACTCACGCGCTCCTGCGCCATCGTGTCGCGCTCGCGGACGGTGACCGCATGATCCTCGAGCGTGTCGAAGTCGACGGTGATACAGAAGGGCGTGCCGATCTCGTCCTGTCGACGGTAGCGGCGGCCGATCGCGCCCGCGTCGTCGAACTCGATGTTCCAGTTCTGGCGGAGCTGAGCGGCGAGATCCTTGGCCTTCGGGCTGAGATCCGCGTTACGCGAGAGCGGCAGCACCGCAGCCTTGACCGGCGCGAGCCGACGGTCGAGACGCAGCACGGTGCGCTTGTCGACCCCGCCCTTGGAATTGGGCGCCTCGTCCTCGGTGTACGCGTCGACGAGGAACGCCATCAGAGAACGGGTGAGGCCGGCTGCCGGTTCGATCACGTACGGCGTGTAGCGCTCGTTGGTGGTCTGATCGAAGAAGCTCAGATCGGCGCCCGAATGCTTCGCGTGGGTCGTCAGGTCGAAGTCGGTGCGGTTGGCGACGCCCTCGAGCTCACCCCATTCGCTGCCCTGGAAGTGGAAGCGGTACTCGATGTCGACGGTGCGCTTCGAGTAGTGGGACAGCTTCTCCTGTGCGTGCTCGTACAGGCGCAGATTGTCTTTGTTGATGCCCAGTCCGGTGTACCAGTCCATGCGGTAATCGATCCAGTACTGGTGCCACTGTTCGTCCTCACCCGGCTTGACGAAGAACTCCATCTCCATCTGCTCGAACTCGCGGGTGCGGAAGATGAAGTTGCCCGGCGTGATCTCGTTGCGGAAGCTCTTGCCGATCTGGCCGATACCGAACGGCGGCTTCTTACGCGACGTGGTGAGCACGTTGGCGAAGTTCACGAAAATGCCCTGCGCGGTCTCGGGACGCAGGTAATGCATACCCTCTTCGCTCTCGATCGGACCGAGGTAGGTCTTGAGCATCATGTTGAAATCGCGGGGTTCGGTCCACTGGCCCTTGGAGCCGCAGTCGGGGCACGCAATCTCGGTCATCGCCACGGCATCGGGATCGTCGAGCTTGTGCTTCTCGGCGTAGCCCTCCTGCAGGTGATCCTGACGGTGTCGCTTGTGGCAGCTCAGGCATTCGACGAGCGGGTCGTTGAACACGCCGACGTGACCAGACGCGACCCACACCTGACGAGGCAGGATCACCGACGAGTCGAGGCCCACGACATCGTCGCGGCTGGTGACCATGTTGCGCCACCACTGCTTCTTGATGTTGTCCTTGAGTTCCACACCGAGCGGCCCGTAGTCCCAGGCCGACTTGGTGCCGCCGTAGATCTCCCCGCAGGGGTAGACCAGCCCGCGGCGCTTGGCGAGGTTGGCGACGGTATCGATCTTGGATTTGGGTGCCACTCGGATTCTCTCCATCTCGGATGCGGGTTCGCAGCATGCGTCGATCCCCAAGACTATCGCTCCATGGCCGGACTCCGAACATGCGGCGGTTGACATGCACATCTGTGCATATCAAAATGAGATCGGTTTGCAATAACGTGCGGTTCACCCTCCGAAGGAGCCCCCTTGAGTCTCGACACCGGTCACCACGACTGCACGGTGGACGCTCGCGCTCCCGAATCGCACGAATCCGCCGAGACCGGGCAGCCGATCCCGCACGACACACTCGTCACCGCAGGCGAGCTCCTGCGTGCGCTGTCTGCGCCGATCCGGATCGCGATCGTCCTCCAGCTGCGGGAATCTGCGCGATGCGTGCACGAGCTCGTGGGAGCACTCGGCGTCACTCAACCGCTGATCAGTCAGCATCTGCGTGTCCTGAAGACCGCCGGTGTCGTTCGCGGAGACCGGTCCGGACGCGAAGTCCTGTACCGCCTCGCGGATGATCATCTCGCCCACATCGTCGTCGACGCTGTCGCCCATGCCCGAGAAACTCCGCACGCCCCTAGCCGGGCAACCCCTGACAAGGAAGGTTGACGTCCACCTTGACCTCCGCCCGCAAGCCCCTCGTGGGGGTTCGCTCCACCAAGCAACGCAGCGCGATCATCGCCCTGCTCGACGACACAGAAGAGTTCCGGACGGCACAGGACCTCCATGACGAACTACGCAAGCGCGGCGACGGGATCGGCCTGACCACCGTGTACCGCACGCTGCAGTCCCTCGCCGAGGTGGGCAGCGTCGATGTGCTCCGCACCGATTCCGGGGAGTCGATGTTCCGACGGTGCTCGTCGGGGCATCATCACCACCTCGTGTGTCGTCGCTGTGGATTCACCGTCGAGGTGGACGGACCGGAGGTCGAGCGCTGGGCGCACGAGATGGCCGACGCGAACGGATTCGTCGACGTCAGTCACACCATCGAGATCTTCGGCACATGCACCGACTGCGCGCTCGCAGAGGACTGAGGGGACGTACCACGCCTGGCCGGTTATGCCGTCTCGCCGGAGCCGGCCGAGGCGCCGACCACATCGCGAGCGCTCGCGGCGCCGTCGAGAACCAGCAGCAGCATCGTCGTCAGAGCGGTGTCTTCGAGGCCCGTGACGGGGAACGAGTAGCGCAGGACCACATCCGCCTCTGCGTCGCGCTCGATCAGATGCACCGACCCGAACTGCACGGTGTCGGCGGCCGTCGCCACCCGCGCACGCACGTCGTCGCCGAGCGGGAGATCCCAGCCGAGAATCCCGGTGAGCGACACGACGTCGAGGCCCTCGGTGAGGGTGACCACCTGCACCGCGAACGGGACGGCACCGTAGTCGAAGCCCAGGGCGTCGTCGCCGTTGGTCGCGGAGGTCCGCATGTCGACGAACGGAGTGAGCAGCCCAGCGATCCGCTCTCGGAATGCCGTCATTTCACACCCCCGAACCGACGGTCGCGGGAGGCGTATTCGACGCAGGCCGCCCAGAGGTCGCGTCGGTCGAAGTCGGGAAAGTTCTTGTCCTGGAACACCATTTCTGCATAGGCGGACTGCCATAGCAGGAAGTTCGAGAACCGCTGCTCTCCCGACGGCCGGAGAAACAAATCGACGTCGGGCATATCCGGCTCGTCGAGATAACGGGCAATCGTGGCTTCGCTGACCTTCTCGGGATCGATCTCTCCGGCCGCGACGCGACGTGCGATCTCACGGGTGGCATCGGCGATCTCGGCCCGGCCACCGTAGTTGACGCACATGACGAGTGTCATCACGTCGTTGTCCTTGGTGAGTTCCTCGGCGATCTCGAGTTCCTTGATGACACTGCGCCACAGACGTGGGCGGCGACCCGCCCACCTGACACGCACACCCATCTCGTGCATCTCGTCGCGACGCCGGCGGATCACGTCGCGGTTGAAGCCCATGAGGAACCGCACCTCGTCGGGGCTCCGCTTCCAGTTCTCGGTGGAGAACGCGTAGGCGGACAGCCACTTGACGCCCACCTCGATGCTGCCGCACACGGCATCCATGAGTACGGCTTCGCCGCGTTCGTGACCGGCGGTGCGAGGCAATCCGCGTTCTTGTGCCCAGCGACCGTTACCGTCCATGACCAGCGCAACGTGCTGCGGGATCAGCTCGGGCTGGATGATCGGGGCGCGCGCACCCGATGGATGGGGGTCGGGTGGGCGGATCGTGCGGTCAGCCGGTCGGTGCGGTTCGCGTCGTCGAATCACGGTCCCCATCCTGCCTGACGCCGGTTTCCGGGTTTCCTGCCCCGTGCGGACTACTACGTTCGATGAGCGGCAGCGACCGCAGCTGACGCTCGAGGTGCCATTGCAGATGCGCGGCGATCAGGCCGCTGGTCTGGCTGCGCACCGAGGTGGGCGCCGCTTCACTGACCTCCCAGCGCCCTCGGTTGAGCGCGTCCATCAGTTCCAGCACTCCCTGCGCAGGTGTCGCCGCACCGGGCGGCCGGCATTCCACACAGACCGCGCCGCCCGCCCCGACATGGAATGCCGTGTGCGGTCCCGGCCGGTCGCAGCGGGCGCACTGTGTGATCGCGGGTGCCCACCCGGCGTAGAGCATGGCGCGCAGCAGAAAAGCGTCGAATACCAACTCCGGGGGCCGCGTCCGATCGCACACCGCACGCAGGGCGCCGACGGTCAGGGCGTGGAGCCGGGGCACGGGCGCGCGCTCCTCGCCCGCGAGCCGTTCGGCCGTCTCGAGGATCGCGCACGCGGTGGTGTAGCGCCCGTAGTCGTCGACGATGCCGATCGCGAATGCGTCGAGGGTCTGGACCTGGGTGACGATATCGAGGTTGCGTCCGGGGTGCAGTTGCACGTCGATGTGGGCGAAGGGTTCCAGTCGCGCACCGAACTTCGAGCGGGTGCGGCGCACTCCCTTCGCGACTGCTCTGACGAGCCCGTGCCGACGGGTGAGCAGGGTGACGATGCGGTCGGCCTCGCCCAGCTTGTGCTGACGCAGCACCACGGCATTGTCCCTGTACAACCTCACGCCTCCGAGTGTGTCACGTCGGCACGACAGCACCTGCTGTGCGGGCGGCGGGAGTCCCGGGAATTCCTCGACACCCGATACTGGAACGCGTTACTGTTCGTTCGAACGAACAACGTTGGGGGACGCATGACGACGCAGGACGTACCCGCCCGGTCCGCCGGACTGACCGACATGGCTGCAGCACTCGACGGAGGAACCACCACCTCGGTGGCACTCGTCCGCGCCGCACTCGACCGCATCGACGCGAGCCGAACCACGCTCAACACTTTCCGCGTCGTGCGGCGCGAAGCGGCACTGACCGAGGCGGCAGAGGCCGATCGTCGCCGCGCTGCGGGCGAGCACGCTCCCCTGCTGGGCGTCCCGATCGCGGTCAAGGACGACACCGACATCTCCGGTGAGAACACGGCCTTCGGCTGCGCGGGAGACTTCCCGGTTCGGCAACACGACGCCGAGGTGGTCCGACGACTCCGCAACGCAGGCGCCGTGATAGTCGGCAAGACCCACTCCTCCGAGGTCGGTCAGTGGCCCCTGACCGGCAACCCGACCTACGGACACACGCGAAATCCCTGGTCACGCGACCACACGCCGGGCGGGTCGTCCGGCGGGAGCGCTTCCGCAGTTGCCGCGGGACTGGTCCCCGCAGCCCTCGGGTCCGACGGCGCCGGTTCGGTTCGGATCCCGTGCGCATGGACGAACCTGGTGGGCATCAAGCCGCAACGCGGCCGGATCTCGATGTGGCCTCATCCCGAGTCGTTCTACGGGCTGACCACCCACGGCCCCCTCGCTCGCACCGTCGCCGATGCGGCACTCCTGCTCGACACGGTGACCGGTAATCACCCCGGCGACCGCCATCGCCGCGACTCGCCGACGGTCTCCGACGCGGTGGGACGCGACCCCGGCCGACTGAGAATTGCACTGTCCCTGAAGCTTCCGTTCACGGCAACACCAAGACGGCTCGACCCACGGGTACGCACCCGCATCACCGCACTCGCGACCACACTCCGCGATCTCGGACACGAGGTGATACTCGCCGACCCCGACTACGGAATCACGTTCGGACTGGACTTCCTCCCGCGATCGATGGCCGGGATCCACGACTGGGTGAACGCACTGGCCGACCCGTCGCTCGTAGATCGCCGCACCCGCGCCAATGCGCACACCGGCAAGCTCCTGCACGGGCTTCCGCTCCGGGCTGCTCTGGCTGCCGAGCCCCGGCTCAGGGGTCGGGTCGGCCGGATCTTCGATCGAGTCGACGTCGTGCTGACTCCCACCACGGCAACACCACCACCGACGGTCGACGCGATCGACGGTCTCGGCGGGTGGGCCACCGACAAGGTGATCACCGCTGCGTGCCCGTACGCATGGCCGTGGAATGTGCTCGGATGGCCCGGCGTGAATATTCCCGCAGGGTTCACCGACGACGGATTGCCCATCGGCGCACAACTTCTCGGACCTGACAACTCCGAGCCGATGCTCGTGTCGCTCGCCGCTCAACTCGAATCGGTGCTGCGCTGGCACGAACAGAGCCCAGCGGGGTGGTGGTAGTCGTGTCCACGGATGCTCGGCACCGCATCATCGACGCGACACTGCATCTCGTCGGCACCCACGGAATTGCAGGAATCACCAATCGGCGCATCGCTTCTCGTGCCGAGGTGTCATTGGGGTCGATCACCTACCACTTCCCCAGCCAGTCCGACCTCCTCGGGGCCGCGCTCACCACCTTCGTCGAGGAGGAAACCGAACGACTGCGTGCGATCGCGGAAACATATCGATCCCAGTCTCTTTCGTTCACGGAAGCCGCGGTGATCACCGAGCGGGTGGCGACGGACCTCGCGTTCACCGCCGAGAGGATCGCACCATACGAGCTGTGGATCCAGGCGGGCCGGGACCCGGATCTGCGTGCGACCGCAGACGACTGCTGGTCTGCGTACGACGCCCTCACCGTGGCAATCCTCCGTGCCCTCGGCGTCCCGAATGCGGAGACGCTCGGACCGGTCCTCGTCGCGACGATCGCAGGACTGCAACTGCGCCGCCTGTCGACCGGGTCCGACACGGACTTGGCCGCTGCCACACTCCTCCTACTGCGGGCAGCGGCGGCACAACCTTGACGTACCGGGCCCCAGGGCTCAGCTCCCAGAGCCGCACCGGCACCCTCAGAATCGCACCGTGCCGGTCCCCACTTCCCTACCGCCCTCCAGAACACCGACTTTCACATCCTCCGATCCGACGGTCACCTCGACGGTGCACACAATCGGCACGATCGACCTCGTTCCCGGCTCGAACGGCTCACCGTGGGCAGGCCCTTTGATCGTGCAGGTGATCGCATCCGCCGACGCGAACGACACCTGCGGGCGGTATCCGGAGTAGAACGGCGTACTACGTCCGCCGACGTTGCTGGGCCTCATCGACAGGTCAACGGGAATCTCTTCTCCCGCAGTGAACGTGATGGGCACCGCGGCGACATCGCCGCCCGATCCGCACCCTGCGACAAGGAGCAGCGACGCCGCGGTGACCGCGACCGGGACAGACATGCGCATTCGGACCTCCGCATCGACAACGATGCGGAGACCCTAGTCTCATCGGACAATTCCGACACCTACGCGTTCCATCGACGACGTCGGTACACGCGACAGCGGAAGGTCAGAATCCGAGGCGTCCCAATTGCTTCGGATCCCGCTGCCAATCCTTCGCGACCTTGACATGCAGCTCGAGGAAGATCTTCACACCGAGCAGCTTCTCGATCTGGGCGCGCGCCGCCGTCCCGACCTGACGCAACCGTGCGCCGCCCTTGCCGATGACGATCCCCTTCTGGCTCGGACGCTCCACATAGAGCAGAGCATGCACATCGAGCATCTCGCCCTGCTTCTCGGTACGTCCCTCGCGCTCGCGCACTTCCTCGATCACCACGGCGAGCGAGTGCGGAAGCTCGTCTCCGAGGCCTTCGAGCGCCGCTTCACGGATGAGTTCGGCCATGAGGGTTTCCTCGGGCTCATCGGTGAGCTCACCGTCGGGGTAGAACGCAGGCCCCGGCTCCATGTGCGACGCGATCACGTCGACGAGGACCTCGACCTGCTCGCCCGATGTCGCGGACACGGGAACCACGTCGGTCTCGCCGCCGAACAGCTTCGACACCGCAAGCAGCTGCGCCGCGACCTGTTGCTTGCCCACCTTGTCGATCTTCGTCACGATCGCGATCAGCGGTGTGCGCGGCGCAACGGTGCGGACCTGTTCGAGAATCCACCGGTCGCCGGGACCGATCTTCTCGTCTGCGGGAAAGCACATTCCGATGGCGTCGACCTCCGAGTACGTGTCGCGCACGAGGTCGTTGAGGCGTTGTCCGAGCAGGGTGCGGGGCCGGTGCAGCCCCGGTGTGTCGACGAGGATCAACTGCGTGTGCTCGCGGTGGACGATCCCGCGGATCGTGTGGCGGGTGGTCTGCGGACGCGACGAGGTGATGGCGATCTTGCTGCCGACCAGTGCATTCGTCAACGTCGACTTGCCGGTATTGGGCCGCCCGACGAAGCAGATGAATCCGGAACGGAAATCGGAGTCGTTCACTTTGTGTTCTGCCATCTGATGTTCGACGCTGCTACGTCCTCGTTCACGATGCAGAGCACGCGCCGTCCTCCTTTCGAGAGGTGGGTGAGTCTTCGGATTCCGAAACGCGCCGGACGAACACGGTGTTCACTCGGACGCGACCGCGGACATCGGGTCCGCCTTCGCCGCGCAGGACGAGACCGTGGGTGCGTACCTGAGAACCCGGCAGCGGAACACGACCGAGTTCGTAGCCGAGGAGGCCGCCGACGGTGTCGACCTCGTCGTCGTCGATCTCGATGCCGAACAGTTCACCGAGGTCCTCGACCGGCAGGCGCGCGGAGACACGGTAGGTGTCGTCGCCCAGATCGTCGATGTCGGGGATCTCACCGACGTCGTACTCGTCGGCGATCTCGCCCACGATCTCCTCGATGACGTCTTCGATCGTGACCAGGCCTGCGATGCCGCCGTATTCGTCGACGAGCACGGCCATGTGATTGCGGTCGCGTTGCATGTCGGAGAGCAGCTCGTCGAGACGCTTGGAATCGGGCACGAACACCGGCGGACGCATAACCTCGGCGACCGAGACGCTGTGCCCGCCGTCGCTCGCGTCATAGGTCTGCTGCACCAGATCCTTCAGATAGACGACACCGCAGATGTCGTCGACGTTCTCGCCGATCACCGGGATGCGTGAGTGCCCGCTCCGCACTGCCAGGGATGTCGCCTGACCAGCGGTCTTGGTGTTCTCGATCCAGACCATCTCAGGTCGTGGCACCATGATCTCGCGCGCAGTGGTGTCGCCGAAGTCGAAGACCGACTGGATCATCCGTCGCTCGTCGTCGGCCACCACCCCACTTTCCTGCGCCAGGTCGACGAGTTCGCGAAGTTCGATCTCGTTGGCGAACGGGCCGTTGCGGAAACCTCGGCCAGGGGTGAGGGCGTTACCCACGAGGATGAGGATCCGGCTGATCGGACCCAGGATCACACCGAGCACACGCAGGGGCACGGTGGCGGTGAGTGCGATCGAGTAAGCGTGCTGGCGGCCGAGCGTGCGCGGCCCTACACCGATGACGACATAGTCGATCACCACCATCACCGTGGCGCTGATGACGAGCGCCCAGCTACGACTGAGGTGATCGAGCAATTCTCCCGCGAGCACCACTGTCGCGGTCAGCTCACACAGGATGCGCAGCAGTACCGCGAGATTGATATAGCGGGGACGATCTTCGAGGAGCGTAAGAAGTCTGCGGGCGCCCGCACGGCCGTCCTTCGCGAGCTCTTCCACACGAGCCGCCGACACCGTGTTCAGCGCCGAATCGATTGCGGCGAACAGTCCGCCGAATATCACGAGGAGAAATGCAAGAGCGTAGGAGAAGATCACGATACTCACGCGGCACTCATTCCTGCGCGCCCTGCATCATCCGCGGCCGGCGACACCGTCACAGCTCCGGATTGTCGACGAATCCGGCCTTTCCGAGCAGCTGCTGATCGCGCGCAGCCAGCCGGGCATCACGCTCGGCGAGCCGCAACTCCTCGTACCACTCGGCGAGCAACTGATTCTGCAGGCCGAACATTTCCTTCTCTTCTTCGGGTTCGGCATGGTCGTAGCCGAGCAGATGCAGCATGCCGTGCACCGTGAGAAGAGCAAGTTCGTTGTCGAGCGAATGACCGGCCTTCTCTGCCTGGTCTGCAGCGAACGACGGGCACAACACGATGTCGCCGAGCATGGACGGGCCCGGTTCGGGTGCGTCCGGGCGACCGCCCGGCTCGAGTTCGTCCATCGGGAACGACATCACGTCGGTCGGGCCGGGTAGATCCATCCAACGCACATGCAGATCGGCCATGGTGTTCGAATCCACGAGCACCATCGACAATTCCGCTGCGGGGTGCACGTCCATTCGGGCGATGACGAAACGGGCGACGTCGAGCAGGTCTTCCTCGACGACCTCCATCCCGGATTCGTTCGAGATTTCGATGCTCATGACTGTCGTTCCTTCTGCACTTCTGACGGATTCGGGTTGTGCTGCATGATCACCGGCGTGGGATCCGGTGTTGCGCGGCTCGTCGCTGGGCTCGGTTTCCGATGACCGCATCGCCACTTCTCTCGGCTTCGAAACGCCCGTAGGCGTCGACGATGTCGGAGACGAGTCGGTGACGGACCACGTCGCTGCTGTCGAGCCGCGCGAACTCGATGTCGTCGATGTCGTCGAGGATCTCAGCGGCTGCGGCAAGACCCGATTTTGCGCCACCGGGCAGGTCGATCTGGGTGATGTCGCCGGTCACCACGATCTTCGATCCGAAGCCGAGACGGGTGAGGAACATCTTCATCTGCTCGGCGGTGGTGTTCTGCGCTTCGTCGAGGATGATGAATGCATCATTCAAACTTCTACCACGCATGTACGCCAGCGGCGCGACCTCGATCACCCCGGCCTGCATGAGCTTCGGGATCGCTTCGGGATCCATCATGTCGTGCAGGGCGTCGTGGAGAGGCCGCAGGTACGGGTCGATCTTCTCGTGCAGGGTTCCGGGCAGGAAACCGAGACGTTCGCCTGCCTCGACCGCGGGACGGGTGAGGATGATGCGGGTGACCTGCTTGGTCTGCAGAGCCTGCACGGCCTTCGCCATCGCCAGGTAGGTCTTGCCGGTTCCGGCCGGGCCGATACCGAACACGATCGTGTTGGCGTCGATTGCGTCGACATACCGCTTCTGATTGAGGGTCTTCGGCCGGATGGTCTTCCCGCGCCGGGACAGGATGTCGAGGCTGAGCACCTCCGCCGGCGAATCCGACAGCCCGTTCGTGAGCATCCCCACCGTCCGGCGCACGGCATCGGGGCCCAGTTGCTGCCCGCGGCGCACCAGCGTGACCAGTTCACCGATCACGCGTTCGGCGAGGGCAACGTCTGCGGGGCTCCCGCTCAGGGTGACGGTATTGCCGCGCACGTGGATGTCGGCTGCGAGGGCCGTCTCGAGTGCGATGAGATTCTCGTCGGCTGCCCCCACCAGGGGTGCTGCAGCCTCCGGCGGGAGATCCAGGCTCGATCGGACCGGGATCCGGTCTACGTCGTCGGGGTCGCGGGTGCGGTCTGGTTCACTCACGTGGACGGAACGGCCTGCTTTCGGTTCAGATACGGACACGACGGGCGTCGTGTCCGTAGCCCAGTCTAGCGCCGTACGGTGCACACATTCACAGCATTGTGCGGCAGACCGTGTTCGGCTCCGCGTCGTGACCCGGATTCACGCCGTGGTCTGCAGCCACCGCCGTGCAGACGCCACGACCTCCTCGGCGCGATCGGGAGCGACACCCGCGAGGACCAGTACACCGAGCGCCATGGCGCCGCCGGCATCGTCGACGCCCCCGCGGTTGGCGTGTTCGAGCGTGGCCATGGTCAGGCCCTCCATCATCGCGACGAGCACGGAGGTCGGAAGATAGGCAGAGAACACGCCTGCCGCGCGACCCCGGTCGACGACACCGTAGGTGTGCGTGCGGACCGGCGCAATGAGCTCACTGATGCGGTCCTCACCGACTTCCTTGCGCGCGAACGACAGAAGTACCCGATATCGGTCGCCGACCGGACTGAGGCGCAGAACCCCCGCCGCGAGCGCCACGGCGGCGTCCTCGGGTTCGGGGGGCTCGACGGACGCGGCGAGCGCCGCTCCTGCCTCGTCGGCAAGTCCCTCGACGAGCGCGTCCCGGTTGGGGAAATGCGCGTACACGGTGCGTCGCACCACACCGGCGGCCTTCGCCACGTCGTCCATACTCGAGTCCGGGTCCGATGCGAAGCAGCGCATCGCCGCGTCGAGGATCCGTGAACGGTTCACGTTCGTGCGTTTCCGCGGTCGCATGACCGACTCCTCCACGCTGCTCATCCTCGTTTCGCCGTACGTGTGATGCACCTTCCAGTCTAGTTGCACACGACTGTGCAATTAGCTAGATTGCACACGACTGTGCAATCCAGGCCCGGAGCCGGGCCCGCATGGAGGAGAGCTCATGACCGACACCACCCCGGAGATCCGGGCATCAGTCCGCTCCGACAGCCCCTACCCACGTCGATGGGCCGCTCTCGCAACGCTGTGCCTGAGCCTTCTCATCGTGGTGATGGCGAATACCGCGCTGATCGTGGCAGCGCCGAGCATGCTGCGTGACCTGCAGCTGACGAGCACCGATATGCAGTGGATCATCGACGGCTACACGGTTCCGTATGCAGCGCTCATGCTGCTGTGCGGTGTCCTCGGCGACCGGTTCGGCCGACGACGCGCGCTCCTTGCCGGTCTCGCGGTGTTCGCCGCGGGAGCGGTCTTCGGGAGCCTCGCCGACAGCGCCACCGAGGTGATCGCCGCACGCATCGTGATGGGCGTCGGCGCGGCCGTGATCATGCCCGCGACCCTCTCACTCCTGGTCGCGATATTTCCGTCGCACGAACGCGCCCGCGCCATCGCTGCATGGGCCGCGACCTCCGGCCTTGCGATCGCTCTCGGGCCACTACTGGCCGGGTGGTTGCTCGAATCGCATTCCTGGGGCTCGACATTCCTGATCAACGTGCCCATCGCCGCGGCAGCGGCGATCGCCTCCCTCGCGCTCGTCCCGGCCTCCCGCGCAGACCATGTCGACCGCACCGACTGGATCGGCGGGCTGCTGTCGATCGTCACCGTCGGCGGTCTCGTGTACGCGATCATCGACGGATTCCACTTCGGCTGGAGCCCAGCTACTCTCGCGGTTCTGGCAACTGCGGCGACAGCAGCGGTGGCGTTCGTCGCCTGGGAACTGCGGCACCCGCACCCCCTGCTCGACCTCGCACGAGTTGTCGATCGGACCGTCGGGGCCGCGTGCATCTCGGTGCTGCTCTTGTTCTTCGCGACATTCGGCGTCATCTACTTCGTCGCACAGCAGTTCCAGTTCGTGCTCGGCTACGGGCCGCTCGAAACAGGCCTGCGCCTGCTTCCGCTCGCCGGAGCGGTATCCGCGGGCGCCGCCGCCAGTGCTCGTCTCGCACCCCGGTTCGGTACCCGCGCGACGGTGACCGCTGGGATGGCCGCGGCCACGCTCGGGGTGCTCGCGCTCACGCAGTCCCAATCCGATTCCGGGTACGGGATCTACCTCGTCTGCCTCCTGCTCCTCGGCATCGGCATCGGTCTCTCGACTCCACCCGCCACCGACCTGATCATGGCCGGCTTCCCCGAGAACGAGCTCGGCGCGGCAGGTGGACTCAACGACACCGCCGTCGAATTCGGCGGTTCGCTCGGAATCGCGTTGCTCGGCTCGGTTCTCGCGACCACCTATCACCGGGAAATCGCAGGCTTCCTGTCGGATCTTCCCTTCACGAACCTGACCGGGTCGATGGCCGAACAGGCCGAGCTGGCCATCGCTGCAGCCGGCGACTCCGTAGGTGGTGCCTCGATCGTCGCGGAGGAACTCGCCGCGAATCCCCTCGCCGCGTCCCACGCGGAACCGTTGCGAGAAGCCGCCGGTGCCGCGTTCGCCGATGCGATCGGGCAGGCCAGTCTGGTGGGCGGCATAGCTCTGGCTGTCGGGACTCTACTGGTGGCGGCAATTCTTCCGTCGAAGGACCGTGACATGCTCGAGCCCGCGCACTAGTCCGCCCCATCCGTCCAAGGGTCGTCGCCCAGCACCGCCTGCAACGTCAGTTCCCAGCTGCGGGTGGTGCGGTCGAGGAACGCATTATGCCCCTCCCCCGGCACCTCCCACAGCACGACCCGGTCGCCGGCGGCACCTGCGGCGTCGACATATGCACGACTGGCGGCCGCGGGTACCTGCACGTCCCCGCGGCCGTGGATACACACTGTCGGCACCCCGGTCGGGACCCGGTGCAGCGGCGACGCATCGTGATACAGCTGCGGATCGTCCGAATAGGACACTCCGAACAATGCCTCGAGTGGACCGCCGCCGCGAGCGGCCCTGGACACGAGGTCGAGGGCACCTGCCTGGGAGATCACGCGACTCGGCCGCACCGGGCAGTCGCGTCTGCCCGCCACCCACAGCGCAAGTTGAGCACCCGCAGAATGCCCGACGATCCGGACGTCGGCGACGTCCAGCGGAACCGGCGAAGATTCGAGCAGCAAGGTCGAGGTCGCAGCGAGTGCGGATTCGATGTCGGCGCTCGTCTCCGGCCACGCGCCGCCTGCCCCGACTCTCCGGTACTCGACGTTCCACGCAGCCACCCCGCGCCGGGCGAGCTCGGCCGCCAGCGTCGTCGCCAGGTTGAGGTGGAAGTCTGCGCTCCAGTAACCGCCGTGGATCAGCATCACCACCGGTAGCGGGCCGTCGACCTCGGTCGGTGTGTACAGGTACCCGAACTGGGCCGGCTCGGAACCGTAGTCGATGCGGATGCGTGGCATACGCATCATTATCGATCAGTGCAAAGGCTGTTGATTCCAGCGGTCGGTGAGCACGCCCACCGCACCGAGCGCCACCGCTGCAGCCGACGACGTGCGCAGCACCGTCGGTCCGAGCGATACCGCGCTCGCTCCGGCACCCACGAGTGCTTCGACTTCGGCGTCGTCGAGTCCGCCTTCCGGACCGACGACGAGGACGAGTTCGGGGGCCGCGGTAAGAGCCAGGGACGAGAACGGAACGGTGGCCGATTCGTGCAGCACCGCGACGACACCTCCGCCCTCGACGCTCTCACGTACCCGCGCCACGACGTCGGCGGTGCGGTGCAGCGAGGCCACCTCCGGCACATACGCGCGCCGAGATTGCTTAGCCGCGGCCGTTGCCGCCGCCTGCCACTTGGCCGTCCCCTTGTCCGCTTTGGAGTCCCACCGCGCGACACACCGTGACGACTGCCACGGCACGAATCCGTCGGCGCCCGCCTCCGTGGCGAGCTCGACGGCGAGCTCCGACCGTTCGGACTTCGGGAGGGCCTGGACGACGGTCACCGACGGTCGCGGCGGTGCGATCGTGCCGCGGCCGAGGACGGCGGCCTCGAGCCGGTCCTTGGCCACTGCCGTCACCTCGACATCGGCGACGCCGCCCCTGCCGTCGGAGAGCACGAGTCGTTCCCCGACAGAGATCCGCCGCACCGTTGCCGCGTGTCGGCCCTCCTTGCCGTCGAGAACGGCGGTAGCTCCCGTCTCGGGCAGCGGGTCGAGATAGAACAGCGTCGCGGCCACCGTGGTCGCCTAGCGGACGTTGAACGCGTCGCGCAGACGCGAGAACAGGCCCGACGAATGCTGCGACGACTTCGACACGACTTCCACGCGGTCGCGCTCGTTCATGATGCGGTACTCGTCGAGCAGCTTGGTCTGCTTGTGATCGAGCTTGGTCGGCACCACCACTTCGAGATGCGCGTGGAGGTCGCCGCGCGCACCCGAACGCAGTTTCGGCATTCCGTGGCCGCGGATCACCGATACCGAACCGGGTTGCGTACCGGCATCGACGGTGATGTCGATCGCGCCGTCGAGGATCGTGTCGAGGCTCACGGTGGTTCCGAGCGCTGCGTCGACCATCGGCACCCGGATGGTGCAGTGCAGGTCGTCACCGTCACGCACGAACACGTCGTGCTGCTGCTCGACGACCTCGACGTAGAGGTCACCGGCCGGCCCTCCACCCGGGCCCACCTCACCCTGCGCCGCGAGACGGATCCGCATTCCGTTGCCCACGCCGGCGGGGATCTTCACTGTGATTTCACGGCGCGCCCGCACCCGGCCGTCGCCACCGCACTTGCGGCAGGGGTCGGGGATGGTCTCGCCGACTCCGCGGCAGGTGGGGCACGGACGCGAGGTCATGACCTGGCCGAGGAACGAACGCTGGACCGACTGGACTTCACCGGCGCCGCCGCACGTTTCACACCGGACCGGCTTGGAATCGCCGTTGGTGCCGGAACCGGTGCAGGAGTCGCACAGGATCGCAGTGTCGACTGTCACGCTCTTGGTCACACCCCGAGCGCATTCGTCCAGCGTCAGGCGAGTGCGCAGCAGCGAGTCGGCACCCGGTTGGACGCGTCCTCGAGGACCGCGGGAGCCGCCACCCCCACCGCCGAAGAACGCTTCGAACACGTCGCCGAGACCACCGAAGCCCGCACCACCGAAGCCGCCGGCGCCTGCACCACCGCCCGACGCGAGCGGGTCACCGCCGAGATCGACGATGCGGCGCTTCTCCGGGTCGGAGAGCACCTCGTATGCAGCAGAGATCTCTTGGAAACGCTTCTGTGCCGACCCGTCCGGGTTGACGTCGGGGTGATGCTCACGCGCCAGCTTGCGATACGCCCGCTTGATCTCCTGGTCGGTCGCATCCTTGGACACACCGAGCGTCCCGTAGTAGTCCACGTTTGGTTCTCGTCCTTACTTCATCTACACAGAATGATCTACACAGAATTGGGCATGCTCAGCGCTCGCCGAGCACCTCACCGATATATCTCGCAACGGTCGCGACCGATGCGATGGTTCCCGGGTAATCCATCCGGGTGGGGCCGAGCACACCGAGCCCGCCGAACACCGCGCCTGCCGCACCGTACCCGGTGGACACCACGGAGGTGCTGCGCATCTCGGCGACCTGGGTCTCCTCACCGATACGGACGGTGACCCGGCCTGTGTCCTGGCTGGCTGCGAGCAGTTTGAGGACCACCACCTGTTCCTCGAGGGCCTCGAGGACGGTGCGCAACGAACCCGGCATGCCCGGCAGGCCTTCGAAGTCGGCGGCGTTGCGGGTCAGGTTGACGGTGCCACCGAGTACGAGTCGATCCTCGGGGTGCTCGACGAGGGACTCCACCAGTACGGTCGCGCAGCGGATCACGGCGTCACGCAGGTCTTCCGGTGCGTCCTCGGCGAGTTCGGACACAGCGATCGACGCAGCAGCGAGACGTTTGCCGCTCAGGGCGTTGCCGAGCAGATCGCGCAGCCGCACGAGATCGTCGTCGCCCACGACGTCGCCGAGTTCGACGATCCGTTGGTCGACGCGCCCGGAATCGGTGATGAGCACGAGCAGCAGCCGCGCCGGTGTCAGGGCGACGATTTCGAGGTGTCGTACGGACGACGACGACAGGGTCGGGTACTGCACCACCGCGACCTGACGGGTCAGTTGTGCGAGCAAGCGGACCCCGCGACGCAGCACATCGTCGAGGTCGACACCGGACTCGAGGAACTGCAGGATCGCGCGACGCTCGGCCGCCGACAGCGGCTTGACCTCGGCGATCCGGTCGACGAACTGCCGGTAGCCCTTGTCGGTGGGTACCCGTCCCGAACTGGTGTGCGTCTGAGAGATGTATCCCTCTGCTTCGAGGACCGCCATGTCGTTGCGGACCGTGGCGCTCGATACACCCAGGTTGTGACGATCGACGAGCGTCTTCGATCCGATCGGTTCCTTGGTGGACACGTAGTCCGCCACGATCGCCCGCAGAACCTGGAATCTCCGTTCCTCGGTGCTCGACATCTGCCCACCTCCGTTCCACCACGCGCATGCCCGAACAAGTGCACCTCGCGCGCGGGGCACGGGTGCACTGTGTGCCGTACCCGCCCAGTCTAATCGTCTCGGAGCCGAACAGATCCATCCGCCACCCCGTGCGTACTGTGGGCGCATGATCTTCAAGGGTGTCCGGGACGGTAAGCCGTATCCCGATCACGGGCTGTCGCTGCGCGATTGGTCGAGAATCCCTCCGCGTCAGATCCGCCTCGACGAGATCGTCACGACCACGAAGGTTCTCGAACTCGATCGACTGCTGTCGGAGGACTCGACGTTCTACGGCGACCTGTTTCCCCACGCTGTGCAGTGGAAAGGGGTCCTGTATCTCGAGGACGGCCTCCACCGGGCCGTGCAGTCCGCACTGCGGAACCGCCCGGTGCTCCATGCCCGCGTCTTCGATTACGACGCACTCGCACCGCTCTCGAGCGTCACATCGCCCGAGGAGACCGATCCGGCAGGTCCTGAAATCCTGGGCGAGCCCCGGTTCCTCTAGCGCTCATTCCCGGTCGGATCCGAGCAGGATCGTCCGCACCACGCCGTCGGCGAGCAACCGGCCCCGGTCAGTGAGGATCAGACGATCACCCGACACGGCGGCCAGACCGTCGTCGACCACCGTCCCGGCGGCGGCGAGTTCACCGGCGTCGAGTTCGCTCAACGGCAGACCGGTCCGTAGTCGCACGGTGAGCATCACCGATTCGGTGTGGATGTCGTCGGCCGTGAGCTCCTCGCTCCCCGCGACCGGCAGTTGTCCGTCGGCGAGGACACCCGCATAGCGCGCGGGATGCTTGACGTTCCACCAGCGCACCCCGCCGACGTGACTGTGCGCACCGGGTCCCGCACCCCACCAGTCGCCGCCGTCCCAGTAGCCGAGGTTGTGGCCACATCTGGCCGAAAGATCCTCGGCTCGAGCCCAATTGGACACCTCATACCATGTCAGCCCGGCCGCTGTCAGTCGCCGGTCGATGCGCTCGTACCGGGATGCGAGCACGTCGTCGTCCGGCGCCGGGAGTTCCCCGCGGCGCACCCGCCGCGCCAGCGCGGTCCCGTCCTCGACGATCAGCGCGTAGGCGGACACGTGATCGACACCCGCTTCCAGCACGGCATCGAGCGACGCGTCGAGATCGGCGTCGGTCTCACCCGGCGTGCCGTAGATCAGGTCGAGGTTCACGTGCCCGAATCCGGCCGCCCGGGCCTCGCGGGCCGCGGCGACCGGGCGTCCCGGAGTGTGGGTGCGGTCGAGCACCGCGAGCACGTGGGAGGCCGCCGACTGCATGCCCAGGGAGATACGGGTGTAGCCGGCATCGCGGATCCGTGCGAAAAATTCCGGTGAGGTCGATTCGGGGTTCGATTCGGTGGTCACTTCGGCGCCGGGTGCGAGCCCGAACGACGCTCGGACCGCATCCAGCACGTCGGCCAGCCCGTCGGCGCCGAGCAGCGAGGGCGTGCCGCCGCCGACGAACACGGTCTCGGCCGCCGGCGTCCCACCGCCGTCACGACCGAGCAACTGGGCACCGGCGTCGAGTTCGCGCCGAAGCCCCTCGAGCCACGACTCGGGCGACGCCGCGGATCCCAGTTCACCCGCCGTGTAGGTGTTGAAGTCGCAGTAGCCGCAGCGCGTCGCACAGAACGGCACGTGCACGTACACCCCGAAGGGTCTGCTGCCCACTCCGTCGAGTGCGCTTGCCGGCAGTTCGAACCCGTGTCCCGCACCGAGCTCGCTGCCGGTTCTCGTGTCACTCACGAGCTCCAGTGTTCCAGAGACACAGCTGGCCCCCGTCGGCGCTGCGCGCCACCCTGACACCGCGCTGCGCGCCCATCCTCGACACGGCGCAGCGCGCCGACCTCGACATTTCCCCGATTTTTGGTGGAAATAGCCTCCGGATTCGGCGGCAACCCCGTGACATGGCACAATGGTCGCCATGACCGGACTCGGAGTGCGACTCGTGGCTCGACGCCACGTGGACCTCAAGCGTGTCTGTGCGTCTATCTGTCTGCCCTGCGCCGCCTGTCGCTAGTACGGCACCAATCCGGCAATTCTCAGATCCCGCCGGATCGAGGCGTGTTCGCATGAGGCCAGCCCCCTCGCGTACTCGATCCGGTCCTTCACTTCAGGAGAACCGCATGTCGTCGACCACCGACGTCGCTCCCCCCGCCGACTCGACACCCCCCGCTCGCCGTCGCTCGGCGAAGCCCACCAAGCGCCGTGCAGAGGGCCAGTGGGCGTTGGGTTACCGCGAGCCGCTCAACGGGAACGAGCAGACCAAGAAGGACGACAATCCGCTCAACGTCCGCCAGCGGATCATCGACACCTACCAGCACGTCGGCTTCGACAACATCGACAAGGCCGATCTCCGCAGCCGCTTCCGCTGGATGGGCCTCTACACGCAGCGCGCCGAAGGCTACGACGGCACCTGGACCGGCGACGACAACGCCGACATCCTCGAAGCCCCGTACTTCATGATGCGGGTCCGCACCGACGGCGGTCAGTTGAACACCGCACAGGTGCGCGCGATCGCGAGCGTCTCGAAGGACTTCGCTCGCGACACCGCAGACATCACCGATCGCCAGAACATCCAGTTTCATTGGATCGAGATCGAGAACGTACCGGAGATCTGGCGTCGACTCGAAGCGGTCGGCCTGGAAACCACCGAGGCGTGCGGCGACTGCCCCCGAGGCATGCTCGGCTCTCCTCTCGCCGGTCTGTCCCCCAACGAGGTCATCGACGCCACCCCGGCGCTCGAGGAGATCAAGCGCCGCTACATCGGCAATCCCGAGTACTCGAACCTTCCCCGTAAGTTCAAGACCGCGATCTCCGGCCAGCCCGACGTGGTGCACGAGATCAACGATGTCTCCTTCGTCGGTGTGAACCACCCCGAGCACGGCCCCGGATTCGATCTGTGGGTCGGCGGTGGTCTGTCGACCAACCCGATGCTCGCGGAGCGCACCGGAGCGTGGATTCCGCTCGACGAGGTGGCGGACGTGTGGGAAGGCGTCGTCGCGATCTTCCGCGACTACGGCTACCGCCGACTGCGCTCGAAGGCGCGCCTGAAGTTCCTGATCAAGGACTGGGGCATCGAGAAGTTCCGCGAGGTACTCGAGACGGAGTATCTGTTGCGCCCGCTCATCGACGGGCCCGCTCCTGAACAGCCGCGCCATCCCATCGACCACGTCGGTGTCACCAAGCAGACCGACGGCCTCAACGCCATCGGGTTCTCTGCGGTGTCCGGCCGGGTGTCCGGCACCATCCTCGACGTCCTCGCCGATTCCATGGACAAGGCCGGAACCGATTCGGTGCGCCTGACCCCGTACCAGAAGCTGGTCGTCGTCAACGTACCGGACGACAAGATGGCCGGTCTCGACGCCGACCTCGAAGCGGTCGGCCTCAGCTCGCGGCCGTCGCGGTGGCGCCGCAACTTGATCGCTTGCACCGGCCTCGAGTACTGCAAGTTGTCGTTCACCGAGACGCGCAGTCGTTCACAGAATCTCGTTCCGGAGCTCGAAACCCGTCTGGCCGAACTCAATTCCGAACTCGACGTACCGATCACGCTCAACTTCAACGGCTGCCCCAACTCGTGCGCGCGCATCCAGATCGCCGACATCGGGTTCAAGGGCATGCTCGTCGACGACGGCGACGGAAAGCAGATCGAGGGATTCCAGGTACACCTCGGCGGCAGCCTCGGATTCGACATCGGATTCGGACGCAAGCTGCGTCAGCACCGCATCCTCGCGCACGAAGCGACCGACTACATCGAGCGCGTGGTGCGCAACTTCATCAAGAACCGGAACGCCGGCGAACGCTTCGCCGAGTGGACCGTACGCGCAGACGAGGCGGACCTCCGATGACCACATCCACACACACCTCCGACGACCTTCGTGAACTCGCCGCGCAGGGGGCGGCAAATCTCGAGGGCGCGTCGGCTCAGGAATTGCTGCGATGGACCGAGGAGACGTTCGGCGACTCGTACATCGTGGCGTCGAACATGCAGGACGGGGTGCTCGTGCACCTTGCCGCGCAGTTCCACCCCGGCGTCGATGTCCTGTTCCTCGAAACGGGCTACCACTTCGCCGAAACTCTCGGCACCCGCGACGCCGTGGAACAGGTGTACGGCGTCAACGTGATCAATGCAGCTGCGAAGCAGACAGTCGCCGAGCAGGACGCCTTGCTGGGCAAGGACCTGTTCGCCCGCGACCCGGGCGAGTGCTGCCGCCTGCGGAAGGTGGTGCCGCTGAAGGACACCCTCAGCGGATATCGCGCGTGGGTGACCGGAATCCGGCGGGTCGAGTCGCCCACTCGGGCGAACGCACCGCTGATCTCGTTCGACGAGGCGTTCGGGCTCGTCAAGATCAACCCGATCGCGGCATGGACCGATGAGGACATGCAGAACTACATCGACGAACACGGAATTCTCGTCAATCCCCTCGTCGACGAGGGGTACCCGTCCATCGGGTGCGCCCCGTGCACGAACAAGCCACTTCCCGGGGCCGACCCGCGCAGCGGACGCTGGGCCGGCCAAGCCAAGACCGAATGCGGGTTGCACTCCTCATGACACTCATCGATACGACAACTTCCGAACAGCGAGCAAAGCTGGACGGCAACAAGTTCGACACTCTCGACGCCCTCGAGTCGGAAGCGATCCATATCTTCCGTGAGGTCGCGGGCGAGTTCGAACGGCCCGTGATCCTGTTCTCGGGCGGCAAGGACTCGACCGTTCTCCTCCATCTCGCGATCAAGGCGTTCTGGCCTGCACCGCTTCCCTTCGCGCTGCTACATGTGGACACCGGCCACAACCTCCCCGAGGTGCTCGCATTCCGCGACTACGTCGTCGAGAAGTACAACCTGCGGCTACACGTCGCGAGCGTCGAGGAATACATCGCCGACGGCCGCCTCACCGAGCGGCCCGACGGCATCCGCAACCCGCTGCAGACCGTGCCGCTGCTCGACGCCATCTCCGAGAACCGGTTCGACGCCGTCTTCGGCGGCGCGCGCCGCGACGAGGAACGCGCACGCGCCAAGGAGCGGATCTTCTCGCTGCGCAACGCATTCGGCCAGTGGGATCCCAAGCGGCAGCGTCCCGAGCTGTGGAACCTGTACAACGGCAAGCACGCCCCGGGTGAGCAGGTACGCGTCTTCCCGCTGAGTAACTTCACAGAGCTCGACATCTGGCGCTACATCGCACGCGAGAACGTGGAGCTCGCGAGCATCTACTACGCGCACGAGCGTCCCGTCTACCAGCGTGACGGCATGTGGATGACCCCCGGCGTGTGGGGTGGCCCGAAGGACAGCGAAGACCTGCAGACCCTGTCGGTGCGGTACCGCACCGTCGGCGACGGCTCCACCACCGGCGCGGTGCTCTCCGACGCAGCCGACAACGAGGCCATCCTGGCCGAGGTGGCGGCATCCCGTCTGACCGAACGCGGCGCAACCCGTGGCGACGACCGAGTTTCCGAAGCGGCCATGGAAGACCGCAAGCGAGAGGGCTACTTCTGATCATGAGCGACCTCCTTCGCCTGGCTACCGCCGGGAGCGTCGACGACGGCAAGTCCACTCTGGTGGGCCGGCTGCTGTACGACACGAAATCCGTTCTGGCCGACCAGATCGATGCCGTCACCCGCGCATCGGTCGACCGCGGCCTCGATACCCCCGACCTGTCGCTGCTCGTCGACGGCCTGCGCGCCGAGCGTGAGCAGGGCATCACCATCGACGTCGCCTACCGGTACTTCGCCACGCCGCAGCGCAGCTTCGTGCTCGCCGACACCCCCGGTCACGTGCAGTACACCCGCAACACGGTGTCGGGTGCCTCCACAGCACAACTCGTCGTGCTGCTCGTCGACGCGCGGAAAGGTGTCATCGAGCAAACCCGCAAGCATGCTGCGGTCCTCGCGCTGCTCGGTGTGCCCAAGCTGGTGCTCGCCGTCAACAAGATCGATCTCGTCGAGAATCCGGCACAGGTGTTCGCCGACATCCGGGACGAGTTCACCTCGCTCACGCGCTCGCTCGGCTGGGCGCCCGAGGACGTGCAGGAGATCCCCGTCTCCGCGCTGCACGGTGACAACGTCGCGACGCGCTCGGAGAACACCCCGTTCTACGACGGCCCGACCCTCATCGAGCACCTCGAGTCTGTTCCGGTGGATGCCGATGTGCACGGGCGACACGACGTCGGCCTGCGTTTCGCGGTCCAGTACGTGATCCGGCCCCGCACCGCCGAGCATCCCGACTACCGCGGCTACGCCGGCCAGATCGGTGCCGGCTCGGTCCGCCCCGGAGACGAGGTCGTGATCCTGCCGTCCGGTATCCGTACGACGGTCGAGCGCATCGACACCGCCGACGGCGAACTCGACGTTGCCCACGCAGGCCGCTCGGTGACCTTGATCCTGGCCGACGACATCGATGTGTCACGCGGCGACGTCATTGCCGCACCTGGCGCACCGGAGCCGATCGGCGAGTTCGAGGCGACCGTGTGCTGGCTGGCGGAGAAGCCGCTGCGTCCCGGCGCCCGCCTGCTGCTCAAGCACGGCACCCGCACCACACAGGCGATCGTCGGCACGCTCGAGGAGCGTTTCGACGAGCAGAACCTGACGTCGGTTCCGAGCCCGGAGTCGTTGGAGCTCAACGAGATCGCGCGAATCTCCGTGCGTGTCGCCGAGCCGATCGCGGCCGACGACTACAAGGTCAACCGTCGCACCGGAAGCTTCCTTCTCATCGACCCGGCGGGCGGGAACACCCTGGCGGCAGGTCTGGTCGGCAACGGGCTCTCCGACATCGAACTCGGTGGGGTCGAAACCGGGGACCCTGTCCTCGCATGATCCCCCTGATCGCTGTCGCGCACGGCAGCCGCGACCCGCGTTCGGCGCGGGCCGTGGCTGCCGCGCTCACAGCGGTCCGCCATCGGCATCCCGAATTTGACGTCCGCCTCGCGTTTCTCGATCTGAACAACCCATCGGTACCGCAGGTCCTCGATACGGTCGCCGCCGAAGGGCATCGATGCGCGGTGGTGGTCCCGTTGCTGCTCGGCAGCGCGTTCCACGCGCGTATCGATCTCCCCGCGCTGCTGGCGGAGTCCAGAATCCGCACTCCACACCTCGAAGTCGTGTGCTCCGACATTCTCGGAGACGATGAGCTGCTGGTGGCGGCTGCACGCGACAACATCGTCGCCACGGGTGTGTCGGCGGACGATCCCACTGTCGGGGTTGCACTGTGTGCGGTCGGCTCGCGCCGGCTCGGTGCGAATTCGTCGAGTGCGATGGTCACACCCCGCATACTCGCCGGAACCGCGTGGACGCTTGGTCGTACGTGTTTCGCGACGGCCACCGGACCGTCCGCCGAAACGGCTTTGACCGAACTCTCCCGTTCGGGTGCGCGCACGCTCGTGCTCGCGCCCTGGATGCTGGCGCCGGGCCTGCTCTGGGACCGTACGTGTGCCGCAGCCGAACCTCTGCACCGTGTGCACATCGCCGCGACTCTCACCGATCACGAGGCCGTCGGCGACGTGATCGCCGCGCGTTACCTCGACACTGTGGCTGCATCCCCGGCTCTCGTCGCGGCCTGATGCACATCACGCGCATCCACCGCTGCGACGGTTTGCGTGGTATTCACTTTCTACGACTACAACGGTAGCCACCCCGCCCGTGGGGTGACCCCCCGGTCGTGCGAATCCGGATCCGCGAGGAGAACGCGTGCAGAACGAACTACGGCGCTACATCGACCGTCTTCGCACCGAAGGATATTCGGTGCGCGACGATCACGGTGAGGATCCCGACCTCATCGACACCCGCGGCCGCGCGGTCGACACCTGGCGCGAGAACTACCCGTACGACGAGCGGATGGATCGCGCGACATACGAGGTCGAGAAGTACCTCCTGCAGATCGAACTGCTCAAGTTCCAGTCGTGGGCGAAGGACAACGATTCGAAGCACATCATCGTCTTCGAAGGCCGCGACGCCGCGGGCAAGGGCGGCACGATCAAGCGTTTCCAGGAGTACATCAACGTTCGGCACGCCCGAGTGGTCGCGCTGAACAAGCCGTCCGACCGCGAGTCCGGACAGTGGTACATGCAGCGATACATCAAGCACTTCCCCACCGCAGGTGAACTCGTGATGTTCGACCGCTCCTGGTACAACCGTGCGGGCGTGGAGCGCGTCATGGGGTTCTGCACCGACGACGAATACGAACGGTTCCTGGACCACGTCCCACTCTTCGAGCAGTTGATCATCGACGCCGGGATCTCGCTGACCAAGTTCTGGTTCTCCGTCACCCAGAACGAGCAGCGCACCCGCTTCGCCATCCGTCAACTCGATCCCGTCCGACGGTGGAAGCTGTCCGACATGGATCTCGAATCCCTCGACAAGTGGGAGTTGTACACCGCCGCGAAGGAAGAGATGTTCCGGCGCACCGACACCGACCATGCGCCGTGGACCACCATCAAATCCAACGACAAGAAACGCGCCCGCATCAACGCCATGCGCTTCTTCCTCGACCAGTTCGACTACGAGAACAAGGACGATCAGGTGGTGTTCGGAGCCGACCCGAAGATCGTGCGACGCGGTAGGGACGCGGTCGGCGACTGAATGCGGCGCCCGGGGTCGCGTTCACCGGCCGAGTTCGTCGAACCCTGGCGAGCAGATGTGGTCTGTACCACACTGGTGGCAGAGTGAGGAGAGATCATCATGGGCAGAGCATCGACCGGACGGGGAATCGTGGCGGGGATCGACGGCTCCGACAGCGCGCTCGGTGCAGCGCGCTGGGCCGCGTCGATCGCCCATCGCTTCGGGGAACCCCTGTATCTGACGCACGTCGTCCCGGAACGACCGTCGGGCAATGGCGCTGCCGCGCACGGAGAGCAGGCTCTCGACGCGGCAGAGGCCGTGGTGCGCGCGGCACGACCCGACGTCGTCGTCGAACGCAAGATCGAGGTGGGCAAGCCCGCACAGACCCTCGTGGAGCTGTCGGACACCACACGCATGGTCGTGCTCGGTCATACGACGACGAGCGAGCTGCAGTCCATGTTCGCGCGATCCGATGTCGTGCACACCGTCAACCACGCCCATTGTCCGGTCGTGACGTGGCGCGGCGACCCGGGCCCGTCCGAACTCGATGGCGCACCCATATTCGTGGGGGTCGACGGCAGCAGATTGAGTGCGAAGGCCATCGACCACGCTTTCGAGATCGCAGACAAGGCCGGCGCACCACTGACCGCAGTGCATACCTGGTCCGAGCAGTCCACCCTCACCTACGGCGAAGGGTCACGATTCACCGACTGGGAGGCATACGAGGAACACCAGGCGGCAGAACTCTCGGAGAGCCTCGCCGGCCACCGCGAACACTATCCCGACGTGGAGGTCTCGTACCGTGTCGAGCGAGGAAAGCCCGACGTCACGCTTCTCGAACACTCCGCTCATGCGCAGCTCGTGGTTGTGGGCAGTCACGGCCGCAGCACGATTGCGTCGGCGCTCCTCGGATCGACGAGTCAGAATCTGATCCACCACGCGATGTGTCCGGTGCTCATCTGCCGCAGTTGAGCCGTCTCCCTATTCTGCGCTCACCACCACGGACGCACCGGGCCCCGCGGTGACCTGCGCGTAGACCGTGTCGCCCGCCTTCAGTCCCAACGCACGCGCATCGCCGCGCGTGACCTGCGCGATGAACGGCTCACCGGTGGCGGCGTTCTTCAGCTCGACCCGCACCTCGAATCCGAGGTGCACGACGCGCTCGACAGTGGCGCGGGCGACACCGAGGTCCTGTGTACCCGACGCCTGCGCGATCTCGAGACCGGGTTCGTGACCGAGCCTGATGTCGTGCGGACGCACGAGCCTGCCGCTGAACTTCGAGACGTTTCCGAGGAAGGACATCACGAAGTCGTTCTCCGGGCGGTCGTAGAGATCCTCCGGTGTGCCGACCTGTTCGATCCGGCCGCGGTTCATCACCGCGATGCGGTCGGCAACGTCCAGCGCTTCCTCCTGGTCGTGGGTGACCAGCACGGTGGTCACGTGAACTTCGTCGTGCAGTCGACGCAGCCAGGTCCGCAGGTCGGCGCGTACCTTCGCATCGAGCGCACCGAACGGCTCGTCGAGCAGGAGCACCTGGGGGTCCACTGCCAGGGCGCGCGCGAGTGCCATGCGCTGCCGCTGCCCGCCCGACAGCTGAGCGGGGTATCGGTGCTGGAATCCGTCGAGTCCGACGACCTCGAGGAGTTCGTCGACCTTCGCCGCGATCTGCCGCTTCGGGAGCTTGCGGATCTTCGGACCGAACGCCACGTTCTCGCGAACCGTCATGTGTTTGAAAGCGGCGTAGTGCTGGAAAACGAAGCCGATTCCGCGTTTCTGCGGTGACACGTCCGTGACGTCGTTTCCTGCGATGTGGACGGTGCCGCCGTCGAGGGATTCGAGCCCGGCGATCGAGCGCAGCAGCGTCGACTTACCCGAGCCGGACGGTCCGAGCAGCGCGGTCAACGAGCCGGACGGGATGTCGAGTGAGACATCGTCGAGCGCGGAGAAGTCGCCGTAGTTCTTGAACGCCCCGGAAACGGTGATCATGCTGTGGTGCTCCTCTTGCGGTCGAGCAATGTCATCAGCAGCAGGACCACCACTGCGATGGCCATGAGCAGGGTTGCGGCGCTGTACGCGCCGAAGGTGTTGTGGTCGTCGATGTAGCGGGCGTGGACAAGCAGCGTGAGGGTCTGCGATACCCCGGGGAAGCCGGACGAGACCATGATGACCGCACCGAATTCACCGAGGGCGCGGGCGACGGTGAGAACGATGCCGTACGTCAGGCCCCAGCGAATCGCCGGAAGGGTGATCCGCCGGAATGTCTGCCAGGTGCCGGCGCCCAGTGTCGCGGCGGCCTGCTCCTGTTCTTCGCCGATCTCGTAGAGGACGGGTTCGACCTCGCGCACCACGAACGGCAGTGTCACGAAGATCGTTGCGATGACCATTCCCGGTAACCCGAAGATCACCTTGAATCCGAGAGATTCGAGTCCGCCGAACCAGCCATTGGCGCCCCACAGCATGATCAGCGCGACACCGACCACGATCGGCGACACCGCGAACGGCAGATCCACGACGGACTGCAGTAGTCCGCGACCAGGAAAGCGTCCGCGCACCAGCGCCAGCGCAACCACGATGCCGAATACGACATTGACGGGGACGACGATCGCGACGATGAGCACCGACAGGTTGAGCGCGGAGATCGCGGCGGGCGTCGTGATCGAGTCGACGAACGCCATCACACCGTTCTCGAAGGTGCGGTAGAGGATGAAGCCGATCGGCACGAGCAGCAGCGCGATCAGGTATCCGAGCGCGACTACGCGCAGCGAGATGCGCGAGAGCGGAGAGAGTTTCACGCGTCGTTCTCCTCACGGACACGGCCGCGGTGTGCGACGAGCCGCAGCACGAACAGTGCCACGAATGCGATGAGCAGCAACGCCACCGAGACGGCCGCGGCGTTGACCGGCCTGTCGATCTCGATCTGCTGCTGGATGTACTGCGACGCCACCTGGGTTTGTCCGGGAATGTTCCCGCCGATCAGCACGATCGAGCCGTACTCCCCGATGGCGCGGGCGAACGCGAGTCCGACTCCCCCGAGGATCGCGGGCGCCAGGGTCGGAAGCACCACGGTCCGGAAGGTCGTGATGTTGTCGGCACCGAGTGATGCCGCAGCCTCCTCGACCTCCCTGTCCGCCTCGATGAGAACGGGTTGAACCGATCGCACCACGAACGGCAGGGTGACGAACGCGAGCGCGACGACCAGACCGGGCTGTGTCGCATTGAGCTGGATACCGACGGGGCTCTGCGGTCCGTACAACGCGAGCAGCACGATGCTCGCCACAATCGTGGGCAACGCGAACGGCAGATCGATCAGCGCGTTGACGATCTTCTTGCCAGGAAGCTCGTCCCGTACGAGTACCCACGCGATCAACGTTCCCATCACTGCGTTGATCAACGCGACCACGATCGAGACGGTAACCGTGATACGAAGGGTCGCAAGCGCATTCGGTGCAGTGACTGCGTCCCAGAAGCCACCGAAGCCTCCAGAGAAGGCTTCGGTGGCCAGGGCCGCGAGCGGCAGCAGGACGATGATGCTCAGCCACAGGGTGGCAACGCCGATCCCGAGCGGGCCTACGGCACCGGTGACTTTCGCGGTGCGCCGGCCACGCCTCTTCGGGGCGGACACTTCTACTGAGGTACTCACGGTCGGGCTCTGCTTCCGGCTCTATTTCGTTGCGTTGTCGTAGATCACGGCGATGGCGCCGGTGCCGTCGGCAAAGAGTTCGTCATTGACGACGTCCCATCCCCCGAGGTCGTCGATAGTCCACAACGTTTCGGGTTCCGGGAAGTCCGCGACGAATTCCTCGGCCACTGCAGGATCCACGGGCCGGAACCCGGCTTCACCCCACAGGCGCTGGGCTTCCTCGGTGTAGAGAAAGTCGAGGAACGCCTGGGCCTTCTCCGCGTTCGCCGAACCACTGAGCACCGCAGCGGGGTTCTCGATCTTGAAGGTGATCGGCGGCGTCACATGCTCGACGGGGTCGCCGTTGCGCTCGATGAACAGTGCCTCGTTCTCGTAGCTGAGTAGCGCGTCACCCGTGCCCTGGAGAAACGTCTCGGTGGCCTCGCGACCGGACTTGGGCTGCACTTTCACGTGGTCCTGGACGAGGGCCGTCACGTAGTCGAGACCGGCCTGACTGTCCTGCCCACCATTGCTCTTCGCCGCGTAGGGGGCGAGCAGGTTCCACTTCGCGGATCCCGAGCTGAACGGGTTCGGTGTGACTACCTCGACGTCCTCACGCAGAAGGTCGTCCCAGGTCTGGATGTTCTTGGGATTGCCCTCACGCACGACGATCGTCACCACCGAACCGAACGGCAGGCCCTTGTCCGCGCCGGCGTTCCAATCCTCGTCGACAAGACCCCCCTCGACGAGTCGCGTGATGTCGGGTTCGACGGAGAAATTCACGAAATCGGCTTCGGCACCGTCGCGCACCTTGCGAGACTGGTCGCCCGAGGCGCCATAGGACTGCTGGAACACCACGTCTTCACCGGCGTCGGTCTCCTGGAATGCCGGAATCAACAGGTCGAACCCGACCTTCGGCACCGCGTACGCGTAGAGGTTGACGGTACCGCCGGAACCGTCGGCCCCCGCTTCACCTCCGACGGTATCGCTGGCACCGCCACCCGAGCACGCGGTGAGGGCAGTGGCCGTCGCGACGGCGAGCGCTGCCGCGCCGAAAAAAGTGGAACGAATCTTCATCGAGGTGCCTCCTGCAGGCTGTTCCTGACGGAACAGAGCGGACAGATCTGGGATTTCGAAAATCGGGATCGATGTCATCGCGAGGGCGCAGTGACGGGCGCCGGCCCACAGAACAGACGGGCACAACGCCGCCTGCAGAAGCTCACTGGAGAAACGACTGCAGGAGAACACCACGGGATCGCAGAACCCGGTTACCGGCGCGGCAAAACCGCTGACATCGGTGCGGGTAGATCAGCGACAACAACAGTCGATGTCGGCAACAGACGGCATGCCGACAGCAATCAGCGCCAATTCATGGCGCGCGCTGGGCAATACGGTTGCAGACACGCGGGAGACTTTAGCAGAGCTCGAACGAAGGTCCGGCAGAGAGTAGGCGCGGGAACTCTACAGAGTGAGCAACCATGCGACGATGACGAGAACGAGCAGCGCGATGAGCGCCAGGGTCACGCGCGAGCGTGGCATGTCAGCAGTCCTCCATGTCCGGTGCCGATGGTCCAGGTTTCCCGTTCCGTGGGGACGGTTCGGGCTCGCTCCGTCCCACCGCGGCGAACGCCGCGGCAATGACGCGGTCGAGCAACCATGCCACTGCACCACACAGCGGCACCATCACGATCAGCACCAATGCGGCCTGGGGGACGAACGACAGGCCCGTGAGCCAGAGTTCGAACCCGTCCCACCACGATGCGACCTGTTCCATCCCGTCCACTGTAATGCGTCAGCTCATTCGCCCCGCGTCACACCCGCTCGGGACCGATCATGGACAGATGGCCTCCACTCCGCAACTGCTGTCGGCCGTGCCGAACCGCACGCCGTTCCCACCGATCGACGACTACGGATTCCTGTCGGACTGCCAGACATCGTGCCTGGTCGCGCGTGACGGGTCCGTCGAATGGCTGTGCGTGCCGCAACCGGACTCACCGAGTGTGTTCGGCGCTCTGCTCGATCGCAGCGCCGGCCACTTCCGCATCGGACCGCACGACCGGACGGTGCCCGCTGCCCGCAGATACCTTCCGGGTGGGATCGTGCTGGAGACGACGTGGCAGACCGACACCGGGTGGATCGTCGTGCGCGACGCCCTGGTGATGGGCCCCTGGTACGACCTCCACCAACGGTCCGCCACACAACGGCGCACGCCCTCGGACTGGGAAGCCGAGCACATCCTGCTCCGCACAGTGCGGTGCGTGAACGGCACGGTCGAGTTGAACATGAGTTGCGAGCCCGCGTTCGACTACCACCGCGGTGGCACCGAGTGGGAGTACACCGGCAAGGTGTACGAAGAGGCGACGGCAGTGTGCGCGGGCGCACCGGACGAGCACCCCCGGTTGCGCCTGACCTCCAACATGCGATTGGGCATCGAAGGGCGCGAAGCCCGCGCCCGCACCCGGATGAACAAGGGCGATTCGGTGTTCGTCGCGCTGTCGTGGGGCGAGCCGTCGCCGCCGCACACGTTCGAGGAGGCCGCAGCGAAGATGCTCACCACCCAGGACTACTGGCGCGAGTGGATCACTACGGGCAGGTTCCCGGACCACCCGTGGCGCACATATCTCGAGCGCAGCGCCCTGACCCTCAAGGGGCTGACCTACTCCCCCACCGGCGCGCTCCTCGCGGCCGCCACGACATCACTTCCGGAAACACCGGGAGGCGAACGTAATTGGGACTATCGTTACGCGTGGGTCCGCGATTCCACCTTCGCACTGTGGGGTCTGTACACCCTGGGCTTCGACCGCGAGGCCGACGACTTCTTCTCGTTCATCCTCGATGTCTCGCAGGGCGCAGACGGCAACGATCATCCGCTGCAGGTCATGTACGGGGTCGACGGTCAACGTGTGCTGACGGAATCGACGCTCGACCATCTGTCCGGATACGCCGATGCCAAGCCTGTCCGTATCGGCAACGACGCGTATCGGCAACGTCAACACGACGTGTGGGGTGCCCTGCTCGATTCGGTGTATCTGCATGTGAAGTCTCGCGAGCAGATACCCGAATCCCTGTGGCCACTCCTGAGCAGCCAGGTGGAGCAGGCGATCACGCACTGGCGGGAACCCGATCGCGGGATGTGGGAAGTACGCGGGAAGCCGCAGCATTTCACGTCGTCGAAAGTGATGTGCTGGGTCGCCCTCGATCGAGGAGCGAAGCTTGCCGACATGCACGGCCAGCCCGACCACGCCGAGCGCTGGTCGGCAGTCGCCGACGAGATCAAAGCGGACATCCTCGAACACGGCGTCGACGAACGTGGCGTCTTCACGCAGCGCTACGGCCATCCGGCACTCGACGCGTCGAATCTGCTGATCCCACTGCTCCGGTTCCTCCCACCCGAGGACCCCCGGGTACGCGCAACGGTTCTTGCGATCGCGGATGAGCTGACCGAACACGGCCTCGTTCTGCGCTACCGGGTGGAGGACACCGACGACGGGCTCGCCGGAGAGGAGGGCACGTTCACGATCTGCTCGTTCTGGCTGGTGTCCGCACTCGTCGAGATCGGTGAGGTGCAACGCGCTTCCACTCTGTGCCGTCGACTGCTCGATTTCGCGAGCCCACTGAAGCTGTACGCCGAGGAGATCGATCCTGCGACCGGGCGGCACCTGGGCAACTTCCCCCAGGCATTCACCCATCTTGCTCAGATAAATGCGGTCGTCCACGTGATCCGCGCCGAACAGAGCACCGAGTCAGGGGAATTCAGGCCCGCACATGTGCGGCACTGAGCCCACACCTCATCCCGAGCGGGGTCCGAAGCAACGAGGTCAGCGGAAGCGGCCGAGCAACTCCTCGGCCCGCGCGCCGATATCACGGATGACGTCGCCGGCCGGTCGCTGCGCTCGGACGAGGCCCGCGGCCTCACCTGCGTACACGACCCCGATGTCGGGATCGTCGCCGGTGTACTCGCCGGCCAGAGTCTGCTCGTCGGCTCCACGACCATGCCACTTCTCGGTGAAGGAATTGACCAGAGCGCGGCCACCCCACCGCGCGGGCCACGGCTGGTGACGCGCTTTGTCGAAGACGTCGGTGTAGACCGTGTCGGCGCTTCCAGCGGCGATCAGCCGGTCTCGCGCGTATGCCGGTCCCACCGTTTCGGGGCTGGCCAGGAGCGCCGTACCCACCAGCGCACCGACTCCCCCGGCTGCGAGTACCGCGGCGAGCCCGCGGCCCGACGCGATACCGCCCGCGGCGAGTACCGGAAGTTCGGTGGATTCGAGCACTTCCTGGAGCAGCGGGAGAGTCCCGATCCGACCGGTGTGACCGCCCGCCTCGTGCCCCTGCGCCACCACCGCATCGACTCCGGCGGCCTCGACGATCCGCAGATCCTCGTGAGTGTTGATCTGGGAGATCACGACGGCACCGGCGTCGTGGACTCGCTGCACATACGGAGCGGGGTCACCGAACGAGAGCGTCACCACCTGTGGGCGATGTTCCAGTACGGCGTCGAGTAGCGAGTCGTCGTCGTGCAACGACCACGTCATGAGCCCGAATCCGAGAAGCCCACCACCGATCTCGCGTGCGGTGTGCGCTTGTTCCTCGAGCCATTCCGCGCTGTTGTAGCGGGCCGCACCGATCAGCCCCAGACCCCCGGCCTTGGTGACCTCCCCAGCGAGGGAACCGCCTGCCCGACCTCCCATCGGCGCTCCCACCAACGGGATCGTGACTCCAAGTTCACGGGTCAACCAGGTCTCGAGCACAGGATTCCTTTCGCCGAGCGGGCTACTTCTTGGGCTTGTCCGATGCCGCCTCGGACGACAGGGCCGCCACGAACGCTTCCTGAGGAACGTCGACGCGGCCGATCGTCTTCATGCGCTTCTTGCCTTCCTTCTGCTTCTCGATCAGCTTCCGCTTACGACTGATATCGCCGCCGTAGCATTTGGCGAGCACGTCCTTGCGGATGGCGCGGATATTCTCGCGCGCAATAATTTTCGAGCCGATCGCGGCCTGCACCGGAACCTCGAACTGCTGGCGCGGGATGAGTTCCTTGAGCTTGGTTGTCATCCTGTTGCCGTACGCAGCAGCGGCGTCCTTGTGCACGATCGCACTGAACGCGTCGACCGCCTCACCCTGCAGGAGGATGTCGACCTTGACGAGCGCGGCTTCCTGCTCGCCGGCCTCCTCGTAATCCATGCTGGCGTAACCACGCGTGCGCGACTTGAGCGAATCGAAGAAGTCGAAGATGATCTCGGCCATCGGCAACGTGTAGCGCAGTTCGACGCGGGTCTCGGACAGGTAGTCCATTCCCCCGAGCTCTCCGCGCCGCCCCTGGCACAGCTCCATGATCGAACCGATGAACTCGCTCGGCGCGATGATCGTGCACTTGACGATGGGTTCGTAGATCTCGCGGGCCTTACCCTCGGGCCAGACGGACGGGTTGGTCACGACGACGTCCTCGCCGCCTTCGAGGACCACGCGGTACACCACGTTGGGTGCGGTCGAAATCAGATCGAGCCCGAATTCACGTTCGAGCCGCTCGCGCGTGATCTCCATGTGCAGGAGACCGAGGAAACCACACCGGAATCCGAAGCCCAACGCGACCGACGTCTCGGGTTCGTAGGTGAGCGCGGCGTCGTTGAGCTGGAGCTTGTCGAGAGCATCGCGCAGAACCGGATAGTCGGAGCCGTCCACGGGGTACAGGCCCGAATAGACCATCGGTCGCGGTTCACGGTAACCGGTGAGCGGTTTCTCAGCACCTTTGCGCGCCAACGTCACGGTGTCGCCGACCTTCGACTGGCGCACGTCCTTCACACCCGTGATCAGGTAGCCGACCTCGCCGACACCGAGTCCGGTCGTCGGCTTCGCTTCCGGCGACACGATGCCCACTTCGAGCAGCTCGTGCGTGGTACCGGTCGACATCATCTTGATCTTCTCGCGCGGCACGACCCTGCCGTCGACGACGCGGACATACGTGACGACTCCGCGGTAGGTGTCGTACACCGAGTCGAAGATCATCGCGCGCGCCGGTGCATCGGGGTCGCCGACCGGCGCCGGGATCTGCCGGATCACTTCGTCGATCAATGCGGGGACGCCCTCGCCGGTCTTGCCGGAGACCCGCAGCACGTCGGACGGCTCGCATCCGATGATGTTGGCGATTTCCCCGGCGTACCGGTCGGGGTCGGCGGCGGGCAGGTCGATCTTGTTGAGGACCGGGATGATCGTCAGGTCCTTGTCGAGAGCGAGATACAGATTCGCGAGGGTCTGCGCTTCGATGCCCTGCGCGGCATCGACCAGGAGTACGGCGCCTTCACATGCTTCGAGCGCGCGGGACACCTCGTAGGTGAAGTCGACGTGACCGGGAGTGTCGATCAAGTGCATGACGTAGTCTTCACCGTCGAGCTGCCACGGCAGACGCACGTTCTGCGCTTTGATGGTGATGCCGCGCTCACGCTCGATGTCCATCCGGTCGAGGTACTGGGCGCGCATCAGCCGTTCCTCGACCACCCCGGTGAGCTGCAGCATGCGGTCCGCCAACGTCGACTTGCCGTGGTCGATGTGCGCGATGATGCAGAAGTTCCGGATCTTGGCGGGGTCCGTGAACGTGGTGTCGGCAAACGTGCTGATGTCGTGCTCCTGACTCGGGCCGGCAGCGGCCTGGGGCCGCGGTCACCTTGAAGAATATCCAAGACGCGCAATCGGGGGGTCGTCGGCTGTGCCGACGCCTGATTACACTTGCCGATCGTGGCCGGCAAGTGGATGAAGATGGGCAAGCAACTCGGACGCCTCGCGGTCGAACACGGCCCGCGGCTGTACCGGCAGCTTCAGCAGTCGGGAGCGCTCGACCGCGCGAAGGGAGCGCTCACCCAGCAGTCCGGCCGGACTGCGCCCGCACCCGTTCCGGGCCGTCCAGTCGCCTCTCACACGACGCCTACGGCCCAGCGTGCGCGGACGATCGAATACTCCCCCGCACTCGACGGCCGCGCCGATCCGGGCGAGATCGTGTGGACGTGGGTGGAGTACGAGGAGGATGCGAGCCAGGGCAAGGACCGGCCCGTACTCGTGGTCGGGCGTGAGGGAGCGACGCTGCTCGGTCTGATGCTCTCGTCCAACGGTGACCGTGACGGACGCTCCGACTGGGTCGGAATCGGTACCGGCCCGTGGGACCGCCAGAACCGCCCGAGCTGGATCCGGCTGGATCGCGTTCTGGATGTTCCGGAGGACGGCATCCGCCGCGAGGGCGCGATCCTCGACCGTTCTCGTTTCGATCAGGTCGCGTCACGCCTCCGCTCGGATTTCGGCTGGGCGTAGAAATGCGGCGGGCACCCGGCGAACTACCCGTCTACGACGCGCGCAGTCCCCTGTCTCGACCGAACGACGTCTCGGCCGAACAACAAGGTGTAGACGAGCGCGCCGAGTACACCCCCGATGAGGGGAAACACAATGAACAGCCACAACTGACCGAGTGCACCATCCTGATAGAACGCCACCGCGATGCTGCGGGCCGGGTTGACGGAGGTGTTGTCGATCGGGATGGCGATCAGGTGGATGACCGCGAGCGCGAAGCCGATTGCGATACCGGCGTTGAGCACATCGGAGATCTGGTCGGTGCTGGCAAGCACGACGAAGACCAGCAGACCGGTGAGCAGGATCTCGATGATCATCGTGGCGCCGATACCGTAGCCGTTCTCGAGGACTCCACCGAGCGGCCCCTCGATCGCGGACGGACTGTGCGCACCCCAGCCGTTCGCCCCTAGACCGTCGGCCGCCCGATCGTAGGACGGCAGCGACGACGCCACCGCGAAGATCGTGATACCGGCGACGAGGCCACCCACGACCTGAGCAATCCAGTATCCGACGGCGCGGACGGGCGTGACGTGCCCGACGATGAGCTGCCCCAAGGTGACGGCCGGGTTGACGTGACAGCCGGAGATCGGGCCTATCGTGTAGACGAGGAAGAGCAGCGTCAGACCGAATGCGAGAGCAACTCCGAGGTTGCCGACCTTCGCGCCGGCAAACACTGCGGTTCCGACCGCGGAGAAGACGAGCACGAAGGTTCCGATTGCTTCGGCCACGCATTTCTTGAGATCCGAGAAGTCCCCCGGGCCGAATTCTTCGAGGGCCGTTTCACGTTCTGCGGTCATGTGACCAGTGTCACGCGGACGTGAGCGGCGCGTAGCCGAATCGGCCCAAAGATGTGAGACAGCCGACACCCGTAGCGGATGGACTGCCGGAAATGTGGTGGATCACCGCGGGATCGGTTTGGGAATTGGCGGGCGTCGCTGGTATCGTCGATCGTCGTGCCCTAGTGCACCCAGAGCTTTCCTATCAACTACCAGCAAGACGACAGGATATTACGCGTGGCCAACATCAAGTCCCAGGTGAAGCGGATCCGCACCAACGAGCGCAGCCGGCTCCGGAACCAGTCGGTGAAGTCGTCGCTGCGTACCGCGATCCGCTCCTTCCGCGAGGCTGCGGCCGCAGGCGACAAGGACAAGGCCGGCGAGCTCCTCGTCTCCACCAGCCGTCAGCTCGACAAGGCAGTCAGCAAGGGCGTCATCCACGCCAACCAGGCTGCCAACAAGAAGTCCGCTCTCGCGAAGCTTGCCAACAAGCTCTGAGCCCTCAGCTCCGAGGTAGAGGACGCAAGCTCTGCTGAACGAAGGCCGCACCCTTTCTAGGGCGCGGCCTTCGTTCGTGCAGACGGACGCTCGGTCGAGTGACGAAGCTCGATCGGTGACGAACCGTCAGGCGACCAGTTCTGAGATGGTACGTACGGCGGACTCCACGGCGTAGTCGGCATCGGCCGCCGCGCCCTTGACGTCGGCGTTGAGCGCCGCGACCACACCGAGCGCGATCCCGATCGATTCCGGTGCCCACCGCCGCGCCTGCCCCTGGGCCTTCTTGACCTTCCACGGCGGCATCCCGAGACCCGACGCCATCGAGAACGGGTCTCCGCGCCCGGCCGACCCCACTTTGGCGATGGTGTGCACGGAATCGGCGAGGGCATCGGCGAGCAGGACGTGCGGGACCCCCCTGTGCATCGCCCATCGCAGCGCTTCCATTGCGCCCGCGACATCTCCTGCCACGGCCTTCTCGGCGACATCGAATCCGGTGACCTCGGCCTTGCCCGAGTAGTAGCGTCGGACCGCGTTCGCGTCGATCTTGCCGCCGGTATCGGCCATGAGCTGACTGCACGCCGCCGCGAGTTCGCGCAGGTCGGATCCGACCGCGTCGATCACCAACTCTTCGACATCGCCCGCCACCCGCACGCCTGCCACCTGGAATTCCTCGTGCACGAACGCGCGCACCCACTTCGCGCGCTCCCCCGCCTTCTCGGGTGCCTGGCAGTCGTGCTCCTCGGCACCACACTTCCGCAGTGCCCCCACCATCGCCTTCGTGCGTCCGCCCCCGCTGTGCAGGATGACCAGGGCGACCCCTTCGGGAGGTGCCGCGGCCGCGTCGAGAATCAGGGCCGCCGCATCCTTGCCCGCGTCGGCGGTGGATTCGAGGATCACGACCCGCTCCTCCGCGAACAGCGAGGGGCTCAGGAGCTCGGCCAATTCGGGGACGCCCGCATCGCCGGCGCGCAGCCGCGACACCGGAAGGTTGTTGCCGGCGCCGCTCCGGGCACGCACGTCCGCGATGATCTGTGTGACAGCGCGGTCGACGAGGAGTTCTTCGTTGCCGAGAACGAGATGCAGAGGTGTGTCGCTCACGGACCGATCGTGCCACGTGAGTCCGACACGACGGCCAGTGCCCCGGAACCGGCCCGCACCACCGCGACGTCGCCGTGCAGGTCGGTGCGGAGCACCCGGGAGCCCATGTCGTTCAAGACCTCGACGATCTCCGGATGTGGATGCCCGAACGAGTTGTCGCGTCCCGCACTGATCACCGCGACCCGGGGTCGTACCGCAGCCAGGAATGCCTCCGACGTCGTTCTCGAGCCGTGGTGGGGAACCTTGAGGACGTCGGCGCGCACGTCGACCCCCGTACGTATCAACGCGTCGAGAGCCGGCGCCTCCGCGTCCCCCGGGAGCAGGATGCGCCCCACCGTCGTCTCCGCAACCAGCACCAGGGAAAGGTCGTTCTCCGAGTCACCGGACTGCCCCACCGGAGGACCGAGGACTCGGATCGTCACCGCCCCGAGGTGCAGTACTTCCCGAGGCATCGTCTCCCGTATGTTCACTCCGAACTCGGCAGCCGTGTCGATGAGAGCTCCGGCGGCGTCACGGGACACCGCACCGGGACCGACGACCACCTGCCCCACCTGACGACCCTGCAGCACTCCGCGCACTCCGCCCATGTGATCGGCGTGCAGGTGCGAGACGATCAGCACCGGAACCGCATCGATGCGCAATCGGCGCAGACACCGATCGACCGGCGTGGCCTCCGGCCCTGTGTCGACAACCACCGCGCTCCCGTCGCCGGTCGCGAGCACCACTGCGTCGCCCTGCCCCACATCGCACGCCGCGAACACCCAACCGGGTGACGGCCAGCCGGGCGCGAACAGACGTACGGGAATCCACACCACGAGGGTCGACACCAACACGACACCGGCGATCGTCCGCATTCTCCTGTAGCGCAACAGAACACAGCCGACGAGTACGGCGCCACCGATCACCGCTGCTCCCGGGATTCCGTCCGGCAGCGATAATTCCGCCGAGGGCACCGACGCCGCCCGCGCGGCGACGGTCAGCAGCCACCACAGCATCGGCGCTGCCCCGCGTGCAAGGAACTCCGCGACGCCCGGAACCACCGGGGCACACAGCGCGACCACCGAACCGAGGACGGTCAGCGGCGCGAGCACCGGGGTCACCAGAACATTCGCTACCACCGCAACGACGCTGACGGTTCCCGTCGCTGCAGCGAGGATCGGTGCGGTCACGATGTACGCCGCGCACGACACCGCGCATACCTCGGCCACAGCGCGTGGCCATCCATGTGCCTGCAGCCGGGCAACCCACACGGGTGCGATGAGCACGAGCCCGGCCGTGGCCGTTGCGGACAACGCGAATCCCACATCCACCGCAAGATCCGGCCACACCAGCATCAGTATTCCGATCGCCGAACAGAGCGCAGGCAACGCCTGCCGCTGCCGCCCAACAATGAAAGCAAGGAGTGCGACCGCGCCCATCGCGGCGGCGCGCACCACGCTCGGCGACGGACGGACGACGATCACGAACAGCACCAACGCCGCACCTGCCAGGAAAGCCCCCGTCCGCGGGCCTATCCCGACGAACCGGACCAGAAGCAGGACCGCGCCGAGAAGGATGCTCACGTTCGCGCCCGACACCGCCGTCAGGTGCGTCAGGCCGGCCACCCTGAAGTCCTCGCGTACGTCGTCCGGGAGTCGACTCGTATCGCCGACGATCAGTCCGGGAAACAACCCGGCTTCAGAAGGGCCGAGCGCATGTGCGGACACCCCGGCGAGATCGTCGCGAACGCCTCCGGCCCATTCTGCAAGGGCGGAGGGCTCCTCCATCGCACGCGGCGGTCCGTCGGCCCGAATCACCGCGACCGAGGTCCCGGGGTCCATACCTCCCGAGGACCTGTTCTCGGACACCTGTCCTCGTACGGTGACCCGTTGCCCCGGCAGCAGATTCCGCCAACCGTCGGAGGGAGCGAACACGAGCGCGGCACCCCCGACCGACATCGATTCCCTGCCCAGCGTCACGTGCCGCACAGCGACGGGGATGCGCACCTGTGGCTCACCCCCGAACGGCGAATTCCGTACCGCCCGTGGATCGTCGGTCGGTTCCACGACCGCGGTGACCCACGTCCCCGTCGGCGCCGTCGCGAGCGGATGATGCTCGACGAACCACATCCGCATCGCGACGGCGCCGCCGAATCCCGCAGTGACGACGAGAACCGCGAGCACCGCCCGCACCACGCCGTCCCGTGTTCGCGAACGCCCCCTGCGCCTTCGCGAACACAGACTTGCAGCCTTCTTCCCCAGACCCCTCACCCTCAGTCCGCCGACCAGCACCCCCACCACCGCAACTGCAGTCACGAGCACCGAGATCCACCAACCCGAATACAGGCCGACCAGAGTCACTGCCCCGGCTGCGACGGTGCACGGTAGGAGTCGGGCGTCGACGGTGGCGGGTGCGGTCACACGGTCACCAAGTCGCGTAGACGAGCCAGCCGGGCGGGGCCGATTCCGTCCACCTCCGAGAGTTGCGCGACGTCGGTGAACGGTCCGTTGTCGCGCCGCCACGCAACGATCGCCGATGCGGTCACCGGCCCCACTCCCGGCAACGCATCCAGAGCAGATTCATCGGACGTGTTGAGATTCAACGGGTTCCGACCGACTTCCGCCGCACCACCGGAATCAACCGCATCATCTCCTCCGGTCGCGGACACCGCGCTGCCCTCGGGAACCGGGTGCGGCGGTGCCATGCCCACGAGGATCTGGTCGCCGTCGGCCACCCGCCGAGCGAGGTTGAGGCCGAGTAGGTCGGCGCCCTCACCTGGCCCACCCGCTGCGTCGAGTGCATCCGCGACTCGCGCGCCCTCCCGGAGGTGCACCAACCCCGGCTTCGCGACGAGTCCGACCACACTGACCACCACCTCCGCCGGCTGCTCCGGAACCGGGGCATGGGACGACGTCGCGACCACTTCGACGGTGGGCAGCGGCGGAACGGCCTCGGGCACGGGGCGATCCCGCCACACGACGACAACTGCGACGAGTACCGCTACCAGGGCCACCCCGGCGAGTGCCCTACTGCCGCCGCGGCCGGTATCCCATCGCGCGGCGCGCATCCGTTCGAGCACGCTCTGCGGCCCGGCTACCTCACTCTGACCGGAGTGGCCACTGGGGAGGTCGTATTCGTCTGTGTCGTCGGCGTACCCGAGCCTTCCGACGCCGACGCTCCCGGAACTGTCCCGAGAGCCGCTGCGGGAAGGTGCCGACTCGACCCGTCCGATCACGTCGGCCCGCGCGATCGCATCCAGCCTCGTTCTCGCGAGGTCCCCGTCGCTGCCCATGCCGTGACGCTAATCCCGTCACGGGCGTGGAATCGCCAGGGAACGGCTGTGACGGCAAATCTGTGGATGGATCGTGCGGCTGTGGATAACCGTCCGTTCAGCGGCGCGCGACGACGACCCCGAGCGCACCCGGACCGACATGGGCTCCGAGCACTCCGTCGATCTCGGTGATGAGGAGTTCTGCCGCGTCGGGTATCCGCTCGGCGAGTTGCTCCGCGAGCAGGCGTGCACGCTCAGGCGCCCCACGATGGTGTACCGCGAGGAGCGGAGCCGGGCCGGCTTCGGCGACGATGCCGTCGACGATCTTCGTGATCGCTTTGGTCATCGTCCGGGTCTTCTCGCGCAGCACCAGTTTTCCGTCGACGAGATGGAGGACCGGTTTCATCGCGAGGGCCGTGCCGAGCAGTGCGGTGGCCGTGCCGATTCGGCCGCCGCGGCGCAGATGGTCGAGTCGGTCGACGACGAGCAGCGTGCGTCCGGAGGCCGCGACCTCGACGGCTCGCGAGTACACGTCGTCGAGTTCGGCCCCCGTTTCGGCCGCTCGCGCCGCTTCGAGTGCGGCGAATCCCAAGCCCATCGCAGTGTTCTGGGAATCGATCAGGCGTACCTGATCGCCCAACGAGTCGGCGGCGTGTTTCGCGGCATCCCAGGTACCCGACAGCAACCGGGACAGGTGCACCGCGACCACGCCGTCACCGTCGCTGTCCTCGAGGGCACGGGTGTAGACCTCGACGAGTTCGGCCGGCGACGGTCCGGACGTGGTGACCCCCGACAGATCCTCGGGAAGCTCGTCGATGCCCTCGCGAAGGTCTCGTCCGTCGGCGATCACGTGCAGCGGAACGATCCGGATGTCGTATTGCTCGGCCATCCTCGGATCGAGACAGCACGACGAATCGGTGACCACCACTACTGACACGGCACCTACCGTATGCCGTCCGCGGCGGGTTGCGCATCCGGACGGGCCATCCGCACCGCGGTGATCATCGCGTCCGCGACCCTGCGGTGGCCTTCCCAACCCCAGTGGATGCCGTCGGGGTTCGCGTCGTCCGAGAAGATGTTCTCCCGTACAGCTTCACCCAGATCGACAAGGGGAACGGACTTTTCGTCGGCCCACTGTGAGATCGCCCGGGTAGCGGGGCGACGCCCGCGGTGCACTGACCTGTACTGCTCACTGTCGTGCACGGAGGGCAAGGTTCCGATCACCGGCAGGTCTGGTCGCATGTACGCGAGCGAATCCCGGATGGTTTCGAGGTATTCGACGCTCACACCGGGAGGAAGAGCCACCGGCCATCCGAGCGGCGACAACCGCGGCTGGGCCCAGCCGTACGCGGTGCGCACGACCCGTCGCAGCGAGGCAGGTCGGAGATACCGCATGCTTTCCCGCAGGGCCGTGGGCAGCGGCGACGGCAGCGTGTCCATCCCGCCGACGGCGAGCACGACCGCACCGGCGCGTGGGATCGCTGCCCACACGCGAGGATCCTGCGTCATCGCCCACCACGCGTCGCGGGTCGTCCAGCCGATACGGGCGATCAGCTCGACATCCCAGCCGAGCGCCTCCGCCGTGATGTTCGGCCAGATCCGCGGATCATCCGCGGGCAGGCCGCCTTTCGGTCCGTAATAGCTGAGGGAGTCGCCGATCACCAGCAGTGTGGGTCGCGGCGAGGCCACTCCGGGTTCAGAGGACGTCATCGGGCGACACCGTTGCCGACGCGTTCCACACATCCAGACGCCAGGACGGCACATCACCGTAGCCGCTGAGCTGCACCCAGCCGGTGTTCCCGAGCCCCCCGAGAACCGGCCATCGATCGACCGGAAGATCGAGCATCGACGCGGTCAATGCAGCGATCAGCCCTCCGTGGGCGACGAGCACGATCGGCCGGTCGTTCCACTGCTCGTGCTTGGCGAGCAACTCGTCGACGACGGGCCTGCTACGCGCTGCAACGTCGACGCGGCTCTCGCCGTCCGGCGGCGCCCAGGTCGCGTTGCCGCGCCACTGTGCCCGCGCACCCGGTCGGCTCACATCGACGTCGGTGTGGGTCAGGCCTTGCCACTGCCCCAGGTGGGTCTCACGCAGCCGCGGATCGATCTCGACGGGCAGACCCGCCCGGTCCCCGATCGCCATCGCGGTGTCGTACGCACGACGCAGATCCGACGACACGATCGCGATCGGATCGAAGTCCGCGACCGTATGGGACACGGCCAGCGCTTGGCGACGACCGAGTTCCGACAGGTCGGTGTCGAGCTGGCCCTGCATCCGGCTCGTCGCGTTGTACTCGGTCTGTCCGTGGCGCAGCAGGATCAGCCGCCGCACCCGCACCGGCGCACTCACTCACCCTCCGCATCGTCCGTGGCCGAACGCGGTCCGGCGACGCCGTCGACCGGCACCGTCGGGCAGTCCTTCCACAGACGTTCGAGGGCGTAGAAATTCCGCTCCTCCTCGTGCTGGACGTGCACGACGACGTCGATGTAGTCGAGCAGGGTCCAACGGCCCTCACGAGTGCCCTCCCGACGGACGGGCTTGTGGCCGGCGTCGCGCAGCTTCTCTTCGATGTTGTCGACGATCGCGTTGACCTGGCGCTCGTTGGGCGCCGAGGCGATAACGAAGCAGTCGGTGATCACCAGCTGCTCCGACACGTCGAGCACCACGACGTCGGTCGCGAGCTTCTCGTCTGCGGCGAGGGCCGCGATGCGGGCCATCTCGAGGGCTTCTGCCGTTGCGCTCACTGGGTGCTCTTTCTCTCGGTGTTCAAAAGGTTCATGATGGTGCGTCCACGTAGAGGTGACGCTTACTGATGTACTGCACCACACCGTCCGGAACGAGGTACCAGACCGGACGATGATTGTGGACTCGAGTGCGGCAGTCCGTCGAGGAGATCGCCAGCGCCGGGATCTCGACGAGGCTCACCGCCTCTGATGGAAGCCCTTCGAGGTGCGGTGCCAGGTGCTCGACGCTGAGGTCGTAGCCGGGGCGGGACACCCCGACGAAACGTGCGAGATCGAACAACGTCGGCCAGTCCTGCCACGACAGGATCGACGCGAGCGCATCGGCGCCCGTGATGAAGTACAGCTCCGACTCCGGGTACTTCTTCCGCAGGTCGCGGAGGGTATCCACGGTGTAGGTCGCGGTGCCGCGGTCGATATCGACGCGACTGACGGTGAACTGGGGATTGGACGCTGTCGCGACCACGGTCATCAGATACCGGTCTTCCGCGGCGCTGACCTGACGTCCGGTTTTCTGCCAGGGCTGCCCGGTCGGTACGAAGATCACCTCGTCGAGACCGAACCTGTCGGCGACCTCGCTGGCGGCAACGAGGTGCCCGTTGTGGATAGGGTCGAAGGTACCGCCCATGACGCCAAGGCGTCGCGGGGACACCGGGTATCGGTCGGATGGCTGAGGCACGGTTGTCCAGCTTACGTGGTCAGACCGGCAGCAGAGCGGCCACCACCTCGGCCAACTGTTTCGCCGAGCGACATTCGTGCATCGTGATGACCTCGCCGTACACTCGCGCCGCCGAATCTCCGGAGCCCCATTGCCCACGCGGCTCGGGGTTGAGCCAGTGCGCGTGCCGCGCCACCTGGACCATGTGACCGAGGGCGTCGAGGTTGGGGTTGCGATAGTTGTTCCGCCCATCGCCGAGAATCAGCAGGGAACTGCGGCTGGTGAGGCTGTGGGCGTGTTTCTCGTTGAAGGTGGCGAAGGCATTGCCGTAGTCGGAGTGGCCGTCGTACGTGATCAGCTCCGCTTCGCGCAGCATCTGCGACATCGCTGTCCCGAGGTCGATGCCTGCCGTGAAGTGATGGGTCACCTCGTCGGTGGTGTCGATGAACGCGAACACCCGGACTCTGGAGAACTGCTCGCGAAGCGCGTGTACGAGTAGCAGGGTGAAGTGCGAGAACCCCGAGACCGAACCCGAGACGTCGCACAGCACGACGAGTTCCGGCCGGGCCGGGCGCGGCTTGCGGTTGATGAGGTCGATGGGCACACCGCCTGTCGACATCGACTTGCGTAGCGTCCGCCGCAGATCGATGGCGCCGGCGCGGCTCCGGCGCCGGCGTGCTGCGAGGCGGCTTGCGAGGAGCCGCGCGAGCGGCATGACCTGGCGACGCAACGCGACGAGCTCCGTGTCGGAGGCACGCAGGAAGTCCACCTCTTCCGCGAGTTTGGGAACCCCGTACTTCTCCACCCGCTCGCGACCGAGCTGTTCGGCGGTACGGCGACGGGTCTCCCGTTCGATCATCGCCCGGAAATCGGCGATACGTCGTGCCGCGGTCTGCCGCGCGACCTCGGTCTCGTAGTCACCGGAGTCGCGGTCGTCGCGCGAAGCATTGCCGAGGAGCCCTTCGAGAATCCGGGTGAGCAAGGTTTCCGGAGAAACGTCGCGCAGTGTCTGGTATGCCGAGAAGGACGGTCCGTTCGACGACTTGTACTGACCGAGCTCGTCGACGAGCTGTGCGGTGAGCATCTCGGTCGTGGCGAGGGCCTCCGCGGAATCGTCGGCGAGAAGCTCCGCGATCAGGTCGCGCACGGCCTCGAGATCGATCTCACCCGACGGTGTTCGGGGCAATGTGAACCCGGCACCGTCGGCACCGCGTTGCCCGATCGCCGCGGGGAACCACAGATCGAACAGCGCATCGAATGTCGGTCGGTGGGTGGACCGGCGCAGCAGTGTGCACGCCAGACCCTCACGGAGCATCTCCCGGTCGAGCAGGTCGATCACCGTCATGACCTGGCCCGCATCGACGGTTTCGGATGGACCCACCGCAATACCGCGCCGACGCAGCGATTCGACGAATCCGACGAGATGACCGGGAATTCCGTGCGGCGCCCTCAGCGTTCCGCCCGAACCGGATGTCGGTGCCCCGGTCATGTCAGTTCAACCGGAGCTCGGCGGCCGCACGATCCTGATCGGACCGGTGCTTGAGGACAACTCCGAGAGTGGTGCGTACGGCCGCATCGTCGAGGGTGTCCATACCCAGCGCAAGCAGCGTGCGGCCCCAATCGATGGTTTCGGCGACCGACGGCACCTTCTTGAGCTGCATGCCGCGCAGCACGTGGACGGTGCGGACGAGTTGTTCGGCGACGGCCTCGGACAGCTCGGGGACCCGGCTCGCCAGGATGCGTCGTTCGAGGTCTGCGTCCGGGAAATCCAGGTGCAGGAACAGGCACCGGCGCTTGAGGGCCTCGGACAATTCGCGGGTCGCGTTGGAGGTCAGGACCGTAAACGGCTTGCGGGAGGCCTGGATGGTGCCGAGCTCGGGAACCGTCACCGCAAAGTCGCTGAGCACCTCGAGGAGCAGCCCCTCGATCTCGACGTCGGCCTTGTCGACCTCGTCGATCAGCAGAACGGTCGGGTCGTCGCGCCGGATGGCGGTGAGCAGCGGACGCGACAGCAGGAACTCTTCGGAGAACACGTCCTCCTTGGTCGAATCCCACGATTCGCCTGCCGCGGCGTTCGCTCCGGCCGACTGGATGCGCAGGATCTGCTTCGCGTGGTTCCACTCGTACAGCGCGCGGGATTCGTCGACGCCCTCGTAGCACTGCAGCCGGACCAGTTCGGCACCGGAGGTCTGTGCGACGGCGCGCGCCAGCTCGGTCTTGCCGACACCGGCGGGGCCTTCGATGAGCAGCGGCTTCTCGAGCCTGCCGGCGAGGAACACCGACGTGGCGGTGGCCTTGTCGGCGAGGTATCCCGTCTCGGCGAGCCGGTCAATCACATCCTGGACGTCCGCGAAGATCGGCGGAGTGGTCGGCAGCGCACGATCCACGCTGTGTCCTTTCGTCGTGCTGATCGGGCGGGGCGTCAGGCGGGGCGCGTGTGGCCGTCGCCCCACACCACCCACTTGGTGGAGGTCAGTTCGGGCAAGCCCATCGGGCCACGGGCGTGCAGCTTCTGGGTGGAGATTCCGATCTCGGCACCGAACCCGAACTGCTCGCCATCGGTGAATGCGGTGGAAGCATTGACCATGACGGCCGCCGCATCGACCCGCGCGGTGAACTCACGAGCCGCGGCGAGGTCGGCGGTGACGATGGCCTCGGTGTGGCCGGTGCCGTACCGGTCGATGTGATCGACCGCGGCATCGAGATCATCGACAACCGCGAGCGCCACATCGAGAGTGAGATATTCCTCGGCCCAGTCGTTCTCGGTTGCGGGAACGAGTCCGGGCAGGTCGCCGTGGACGGTGACACTGTGCGACTGCAAGACCTGCAGGAGCTTCGGAACGGCGGTGTCGGCGATGGCCTTGTCGACGAGGATCGTCTCGACGGTGTTGCACACGCTGGGGCGACGGGTCTTGGCGTTGACGACGATCTTCTCCGCCATCACCAGATCGGCGGCGGAGTGGATGTAGACGTGGCAGTTGCCCACGCCGGTTTCGATGGTGGGCACCGTCGCGTCGCGGACCACCGCCGAGATCAGGCCTGCACCGCCACGCGGAATCACCACGTCGACGAGTCCGCGGGCCTGGATCAGGTGCGTCACCGACGACCGATCGGCGCTCGGCAGCAACTGCACGGCATCTTCGGGCAGTCCCTGAGCGGCGAGCGAACTTCGCAGCGCCTCGACGAGCGCCGTATTCGAGTGGACCGCAGACGACGAGCCGCGCAGCAACGCCGCGTTGCCCGACTTGAGGGCGAGCCCGAATGCATCGACGGTGACGTTCGGGCGCGCCTCGTAGACCATGCCGACCACGCCGAGCGGTACACGGAGCTGGCGGAGCTCGAGTCCGTTGGGCAGAGCGCTGCCGCGCACGACTTCACCGATCGGGTCGGGCAGCCCGGCGACCTGCCGCAGACCTGACGCGATGCCCTCGACACGGGCTTCGGTCAGGCGCAGCCGGTCGAGAAGCGATTCATCCGTACCGCCCGCACGCGCGGCGTCGATGTCCGCGGCATTGGCCGCGAGCACCGCGTCCGACGCGGCAAGAATCGCATCGGCGGCCGCGTGCAATGCGGCATCCTTCTGCGCGGTCGTGAGGAGGGCGAGACGCCGGGAGGCGACACGGGCGCCGCGGGCGGCAGCGTGCACCGCCTCGCGAGTGTCGATCGCCTGGGCTTCCGCGGAATCGGATGCGGTGGAGTCAGGGGTCACGGCAGTCATGGCCACAGCGTAGTCGCGATGGTGACCGAGCCGACAGGCAGCTCGGTGCGCGGCGAGCTCAGCGCAGCCCGGTGCCCCGCGCAAGAGCCGTGCGGATCAGGGTGGACACGAGCTCACGGTTGTCGATGCCTGCAGCCTCCCACATCCGCGGATACATCGAGATCGAGGTGAACCCGGGCATCGTGTTGATCTCGTTGATCACCGGCCCGTTCTCGGTGACGAAAAAGTCCACACGCGAGAGCCCCTGGCAGTCGAGCGCACGGAATGCGCGCACCGCCAGGTCGCGGATCTCGTCGGATACGTCGTCGTCGAGCTTGGCCGGGACATCGAATTCGCACACGTCGTCGAGGTACTTGGTGTCGAAGTCGTAGAACGCTTCGTGGTTGCCCGAGGCATCGGGCATCCGGATCTCGGCGACGACACTCGCGCGGACGTCCCCGTCCGGGAACTCGAGAACACCGCATTCGACCTCGCGGCCGACGACAGCCGATTCGACGATGACCTTCGGGTCATGCCTGCGCGCCTTTGCCACCGCGGCATCGAATGCCGGCCAATCCGTGACACGGCTGATACCGATCGACGATCCGCCGCGTGCGGGCTTGACGAACACGGGCAGACCCAGACGGTCTTTCTGCTCGCCGGTGAGCGTCGCGGTGCCGGGTCGGAGTATCACCTGGAATCCGACCGGAAGACCCTCGGCGGCGAGCAGCTTCTTGGTGAACTCCTTGTCCATGCCTGCGGCGCTGGCGAGCACCCCCGGGCCCACGTACGGGATTCCGGCGAGTTCGAGCAGACCCTGGATCGTGCCGTCCTCGCCGTTGGCGCCGTGCAGCACGGGGAACACGACGTCGACCGACGAGAGAACATTGCCGAATTCGTCCTCGCCGAGGGCGACGAGGTCGCCGCTGCGGGTCGGGTCGGCGGTGAGCACCAACGAGGACCCGGTCGGGTCGACCACCGGCAGTTCACGCCCGGCCATGACGAGCTGTTCGGGGTCGGTGTGTGCGAGTACCCAGGATCCGTCGACGGTGATCCCGATCGGGACGGCTTCGTAGAGGTCGGGATCCAGATTTCGTAGGACGCTTCCTGCCGATACGCAGGAGACGGAATGTTCGTTGCTGCGGCCGCCGAACACGACAGCCACCCGGATGCGGGGGTTACTCACGGGACACACCGTACCGGTAAGGGCGGTCTTCGCCCCAGCCGGTTTCCCGTCGTTCACGAGGCTCGCAGCGCCGCATCAAGATCGGCGAGAAGGTCCTCGGTGTCCTCGATACCGCACGACAGGCGCACGAACCCCGGAGCGACCGCGTCGCCCCAGCGGGCGCGCCGGTCTGCCGTGGTGTGGATTCCTCCGAAGCTGGTTGCGGAGACGATCAGCTCCGACGACCGCACGAAGCGATGGACGGCGTAGGCGTCGTCGAGCCGGAAGGTGACGAGGGGACCGAACCTGCGCATCTGCGCGGACGCGACCGGGTACGCGGGGTCGGTCGGCAGACCCGGATAACGCACGTATGCGGCCGCAGGGTGTTCTGCCAGCATCCGCGCGATCGCCAGTGCATTCGCGCACTGCCGCTCGAAGCGCAGACCCGCCGTCCCCAGGCTGCGATGGGCGAGCCAGGTCTCGAACGGGCCCAGCACGGTCCCCGACAGCAGCCGCTCACGATCGAGCGGCGGGAGAAATGTGTCCTCGCGCACGGCGATGTACCCGAACAGTAGATCACTGTGTCCGCTGAGCGATTTGGTGCCACTGGCCACCACGACGTCGGCGCCGAGGTCGAGTGGTTGCTGACCGAGCGGGGTGGCCGTGGTGTTGTCGACGAGCAGGAGCGCACCGGCCGCACGACACGTCGCCGCGGTCGCCGCGAGGTCCACGGTGTCGAGGCCCGGATTCGACGGAGTCTCGACGAGGACCACCGCGCCCGCGGGCGCGTCCGCAAGCGCGGCGCCGAGGGTGCCGTCGCCGAACTCGCGCACCGACAGTTCGTGCACGGTCGCACCGAACGGCGCGAGGCAGTCGCGCGCATACATGCGCACCTGGTAGTACCCGTCCGACGGGACCACGACCATCCCGCCGGGGCGCGCGAGCGCCCGGAGCGCGACGGTGATCGCGGACATTCCGGAGCCGACGACACGGGCCGCGGACGCACCCTCGAGTGCCGCGAGTGCCCGTTCCAGATCGCGCCATCCGGGATTCGACGCCCGCGCGTAGGTGTCCACGTCGGCGAGTTCGTCCTCACCGAGGCGATACGGTGCCGCGAATACCGGACCCGGCCGCAGGGGTTCACCTGGAACACCCTCTACAGCAACAGCTTTCACGCACCGCGTCGAATCGCCGGGCATCGGGATCACTCGGGCTTCACACGGCGACCGAGCAGCAGCCCGATCGCGTCCTGAACCGACATCCCCTCATGGCACACGCGATGCACCGCGTCCGTGAGGGGCATCTCGACGTCGTAATTGGCAGCGAGTTCCCGCACCGAGGTACAGGATTTGACGCCTTCGGCAACCTGACCGTGCGTGGCCTCCTGTGCGCTCTCGAGCGTCCCGCCCCGACCGAGCCGTTCACCGAAGGTCCGGTTGCGCGAGAGCGGCGACGCGCATGTGGCGACAAGGTCGCCGACCCCCGCCAGGCCCGCCAGGGTCGCCGGCTTGGCCCCGAGCGCGGTTCCGAGACGGATGATCTCGGCCAGACCGCGGGTGATGATGCTCGCAACCGTGTTCTCCCCCAGCCCCACACCGACCGCCATGCCGCACGCCAGTGCGATGACATTCTTGCAGGCGCCGCCGATCTCGCACCCGACCACATCCGTGTTCGTATACGGACGAAAGTAACCTGTGGCACAAGCCTTCTGGATTTGCATGGCGCGTGTGGAATCGGGGCAGGCGATCACGGTGGCGGCGGGTTGGCCCACGGCGATCTCGCGTGCGAGATTCGGTCCGGACAGCACCGCGATCCGATTCCGGTCCGCTCCGGTGACCTGACCGACCACCTGGCTCATCCGCATCAGGGTGCCGCTCTCGATCCCTTTCGCGAGACTGAGAAGCGTCACGTCGGGCGCGATGTCGTCCCGCCACTGCGCGAGATTGACCCGCAGCGTCTGGGACGGGACCGCGAGAACGACGAAATCAGCGCCGTCGAGCGCCACCCGGTGATCGGCGGTGGCCGACAAGGTCGGAGGCAACTCGATACCGGGAAGATAGTCGGGATTCTCGTGCCGGTCGTGGATGGATCGCGCCATCTCCTCCCGTCGAGCCCAGACGGTCACGTCGGTACCCGCCTCGGCGAGAACCTTCGCGAACGCCGTCCCCCATGAACCCGCCCCCAGAATCGCCGCTTTGGTCACACGGTTCCCCTCATCGTCTCGTTGTGCTGTCGCCACGCTGCGCTGTCGTCTCGTCGCATCACAGTCCCCGCCGCGTACGTCTCCACCACGGGTGCGTCCAGTATCGCCCAAGCCGGGTGCGCACACCGCGAGACGGGACGCCGGAGTGCATCCGGCCGGGGAACTGGCAGAATCCCGGGCATGACCGCTGTGCACGTGCTCGTCCCCGTCAAGGCCTTGGGCCTGGCGAAGACGCGGCTCGCGCACGCCCTCGAACCGTCCACACGCTCCGACCTGGTGATCGCGATGCTCATCGACACCCTCGCTGCGGTCGTGGGGCTTCCCGAAACGGTTGCCACCGTCGTGACGTCGGATCCGGTCGCCACCGAGGTCGCGTTCGCACATGGCGCCCAGGTTCTGCCCGATCCCGTACATCGTGGCGAGTCGGACCCTCTCAATGCAGCGCTCGGCTTGGCCGCGAGACGCATTCGCGCGGAGTCCCCGGGAATCGATCTCGTCGCACTCCAGGCGGACCTTCCGGCGCTGCGATCGTCGGAACTCACGACCGCACTCACCGAAGCGCGGTCGTTCGGCACGGCGATCGTCGTCGATCACACCGGCGATGGAACGTCCGCGTTGTTCCAGTGCAGACCGGATCGTCCACTCGAGCCGATGTTCGGCATCCAGTCCGCACGACGGCACATCCGATCCGGAGCACGGGCACTGACGGACCCCTTGGACGGCCTGCGCCTGGATGTCGACACCCTCGACGACCTCGAGGCCGCCGTCCGACTCGGCATCGGAGACGCCACGAGCCAGGTCCTCGACCGGATCGGATTCCTGCTTCCGGAACGAGCACCTGGTGTCCGCCGCTGAGTCACGGGGCCACGATGTTCCTGCAACAATGAAGTAGTGACCCACGGCCATACCACCGACTCGAACGTCGGACCCGAAGATGCAGTCCCGGCCCGCGCCGTTACCCGGCCGGTGCGAGGCACCGCCACACCCGCTGCACCGCCCGCCGCGGCCGAGCATCGCGCACTCAGCACGGATGGGCTCCCCGCGGACCGTTATCTCAACCGGGAACTGAGCTGGCTCGATTTCAATGCGCGTGTGCTCGCCCTCGCGGAGGACAAGTCGATACCTCTTCTCGAGCGAGCAAAGTTCCTTGCGATCTTCGCATCCAATCTCGACGAGTTCTACATGGTGCGCGTCGCAGGCCTCAAACGCCGCGCGGAAACAGGGCTGTCGGTACGATCCGCCGACGGCCTGTCACCGAGGGCACAGCTCGCACTCATCGCCTCGAGCACACAGGAACTCGCCGGCCGTCAGGCCCAGGTCTTTCTGGAGTCGGTGCTCCCGGCCCTTGCCGCCGAAGGTATCTCGATCATCCGTTGGTCCGATCTGGACGAGCACCAGAAGGTACGGTTGACCCGATATTTCGCCGAGCAGATCTTCCCCGTCCTCACGCCGCTTGCCGTCGATCCCGCTCATCCGTTCCCGTACATCAGCGGGTTGAGCCTGAATCTCGCTGTCACCGTGAAGGACCTCAATTCCGCGGGAGAGCATTTCGCGCGTGTGAAGGTTCCCGACAACGTCGGCCGCTATATCCGGGTCGACCAGGTCGACGCTTCCACCGCGATCCCGGCCTTCCTTCCCCTCGAGGAACTGATCGCAGCGCACCTCGACGTTCTGTTCCCCGGAATGGAAGTCGTCGAACACCACGCGTTCCGGGTCACGCGTAACGCGGATTTCGACGTCGAGGAGGATCGCGACGAGGATCTGCTGCAGGCCCTCGAACGCGAACTCGCGCGTCGCCGTTTCGGTTCTCCGGTGCGCCTCGAGGTGTCCGACGACATGACCGAGCACATGCTCGAATTGCTGTTGCGTGAGCTCGATGTCGATCCGTCGGACGTGGTGCAGCTGCCGGGTCTGCTCGATCTGTCCAGTCTCTGGCAGGTACATGCCGTGGACCGCCCGGATCTCAAGGACGCTCCGTTCGTACCTGCAACGCATCCTGCGTTCGGCGAACGTGAAACCCCGAAGAGCGTGTTCTCGACGCTGCGCGAAGGTGACGTGCTCGTCCATCACCCGTACGAGTCGTTCTCGACGAGCGTGCAGCGATTCATCGAGCAGGCCGCCGCCGACAGCCAGGTGTTGGCGATCAAGCAGACGCTGTATCGCACTTCCGGCGACTCCCCCATCGTCAACGCGCTCATCGCCGCCGCCGAGGCAGGCAAGCAGGTCGTCGCACTCGTCGAGATCAAGGCGCGGTTCGACGAGCAGGCGAACATTCAGTGGGCGCGGAAGCTCGAGCAGGCGGGCGTCCACGTGGTGTACGGACTGGTGGGTCTCAAGACCCACTGCAAGACCTCACTCGTGGTTCGCCGTGAGGGTTCCACGATTCGGCGTTACTGCCACATCGGCACCGGCAACTACAATCCGAAAACTGCTCGGCTGTACGAGGATGTGGGGCTGCTCACGTGTTCGCCCGAGATCGGCGCCGACCTGACCGATCTGTTCAACACTCTCACTGGCTACTCCCGAAAGGCGCAGTACCGCAATCTCCTCGTCGCTCCCCACGGAGTACGCAAGGGCATCATCGAGCGCATCGAACGCGAGGTCGAGCATCATGCGATGGGCAAGCCCACCGGAATTCGCCTCAAGGCCAACGCACTCGTCGACGAGCAGGTCATCGACGCGTTGTACCGCGCGTCGTGTGCAGGTGTCTCCGTGGAGATCGTCGTTCGCGGTATCTGTGCACTCAAGCCGGGTGTTCCGGGACTGAGCGAGAACATCACCGTGCGATCGATTCTGGGACGCTTCCTCGAACATTCACGCCTGCTCCATCTCCGTGGCAGCAACGAGTTCTGGATCGGCAGTGCCGACATGATGCATCGTAATCTCGACCGCCGCGTCGAAGTGATGGCCCAGGTGAAGGATCCCCAACTCTGCTTGCAGCTGGGTCAGATCTTCGACTCCGCGCTGGATCCCGCAACCCGCTGCTGGACCTTGGAATCCGACGGTGCCTGGTCCGCGAGTCCTGCGCCGGGGTCCGCCGCACGGGATCATCAGGTCGAACTCATGCGGATGCGCACCTCGTGAATGGAGAACAGGTGACCGAAACGTCGAGTACATCATCGCCCAAGGACATTTTCGCGGCGGGAACGGTGCTGTGGAGACCTGGTCGGAGTGGCATCGAGATCGCCCTGGTGCACCGACCGAGATACGACGATTGGACCCTGCCGAAGGGCAAGCTCGATCCTGGGGAGACGGCGATCGTTGCGGCGCTCCGGGAAACCGAGGAGGAGACCGGTTTCCGAGCGGTGCTCGGGCGCGGCCTCGGTAGGGTCGTGTATCCCGTGTCTGGTACCGGGGCGAGCGAAGCGACGGGAAAGGCCACCGGGGCGAGCGAAGCGACGGGAAAGGCCACCGGGGCGAGCGAAGCGACGGGAAAGGCCACCTCCCAACGCAAGTTGGTCGATTACTGGGCGGCGCGGTGTGAGTCCGGCGAATTCGTCGCGAACGAGGAAGTGGATGTCCTCCGATGGGTTTCGCCCGACGCTGCTTTCGGCGAATTGTCATATTCGATGGACCACACGGTGTTGCGCCGATTCATGGAGTTGCCGGCTGATACCCGGACGGTGCTCGTGGTGCGGCATGCGAAAGCCGGTAGTCGCAAGGCCTACCAGGGTGATGACCGGGACCGCCCACTCGAGGACAAGGGGGTGGCCCAGGCCGCGGCGCTGGCGCCCCAGCTGTCTGCTTTCGGTGCCGATGCCCTTTTTTCCCCGGACCGCGCCCGGTGCATCCAGACGATCGAACCGCTCGCCGATCTCCTCGACCTCGACATCGCGCTGGAACCTTCGCTGTCCGAAGAAGACTACACAGCCGACCCCGCGCTCGCCCACAAGCGGATCGCGGACATCATCGAGAACGGGGAGGTCCCCGTCTTGTGCAGTCAGGGCGGTGTGATTCCGAATCTTCTGCAGTGGTGGTCGGAACAGTGGGGATTCGATCTGCCTGAGGGGCGTACGCGCAAGGCGAGCACGTGGGTTCTGTCGTTCGACGATGGGCGACTGGTGGCGGCCGAGTACATCGACAGTCCCTTGGCTGCCGATCAAACCTGAGCACTGTCGGGTTTCGAGCACTGCCAGGATCGAGCACAGCGAAACCGGTCTCGCCTACATAAAACACACTTTCGGCGGCTACCGGAGATTCCGGTAGCCGCCGAAGTACTCGGCCCGCAGTACACGGGTCGGTCAGATATCGAGCAGACCTACTTCTTGGCCGCGGTCTTGCGAGCCGTGGTCTTCTTGGCCGGAGCCTTCTTGGCCGCCGTGGTCTTCTTTGCCGCGGTGGTCTTCTTGGCCGCGGTGGCGGTGGTCTTGGCCGGAGCCTTCTTTGCCGCCGTGGTCTTCTTGGCCGCGGTGGCGGTGGTCTTGGCCGGAGCCTTCTTTGCCGCCGTGGTCTTCTTGGCCGCCGTGGTCTTTGCCGCGGTGGTCTTCTTGGCCGCGGTGGCGGTGGTCTTGGCCGGAGCCTTCTTTGCCGCCGTGGTCTTCTTGGCCGCCGTGGTCTTCGCCGCGGTGGTCTTCTTGGCCGCCGTGGTCTTTGCCGCGGTGGTCTTCTTGGCCGCCGTGGTCTTCTTCGCAGCAGTCTTCTTCGCAGCCTTCTTCGCGGCAGCGGACTTCTTCACTGCTGCAGCGGCACCGCGCTTGACGGCCGGGCCACTCGCGGGAAGCTTCTGCGTTCCAGCGATGACTGCCTTGAACTGAGCACCCGGGCGGAATGCCGGAACCGACGTCGGCTTGACCTTGACGGTCTCGCCAGTTCGCGGGTTTCGAGCAACACGAGCCGCGCGACGACGCTGCTCGAACACACCGAATCCGGTGATGGTGACACTGTTGCCGGCATGCACGGCGCGAACGATCGCGTCGACGATGTGCTCGACAGCCTCCGTTGCGGTGCGCCTGTCCGAACCGAGCTTCTCGGTCAGAACGTCGATCAATTCTGCCTTGTTCATTGATTTCCTCCGCATATCACGGTCCACCGTCAGACCGACTCGAGTCCACGGTAGCCCCGCAAACGGTCAAGAGTCTATGTGCCACGCCAATTCTCATGCAAATACATGGGCGGGCCCGAGCCGAAAAGCGCTTCGACTCGGGCCCGAATAGCCTCCCGGAGGCCTTTTTCAGGGCGCCGGAAGGGTGCGTGGTTTCCAAGAAGGCCTTGCCTTCTCGTACTCGGAAACCGCTTCTACCTGGCGCAATGTCAGCCCGATGTCGTCGAGGCCCTCGATCAGACGCCACCGCGTGTAGTCGTCAATGGTGAACGGCACCACGGTTGTTCCGGCGGTCACAGTTCGGTTCTCCAAACTCACTTCGAGTTCGAGTCCCGGCTGCTGTTCGATGAGTTTCCAGAGCAATTCGACGTCGTCCTGGCCTACCTGAGCGGCGAGCATTCCGGCTTTTCCGGCGTTGCCGCGGAAGATATCGGCGAAACGTGACGAGATCACTACCCGGAAACCGTAATCGGACAGAGCCCAGACGGCATGCTCTCGGGAGGACCCTGTTCCGAAATCCGGGCCGGCAACGAGGACGCTGCCGCGATCGAACGGCGGGGTGTTGAGGACGAATGCCGGGTCGGTGCGCCACCCGGCGAACAGTCCGTCCTCGAATCCCGTGCGGGTTACTCGCTTCAGGTACACCGAGGGGATTATCTGATCGGTATCGACATTGGATCGGCGCAGCGGAACGCCGATGCCCTTGTGAGTGGTGAAGGCTTCCATCGAATTCTCTCCTCGTCCCGTGCTCTAGTCCAGATCCGCCGGGGCGGACAGCGTGCCGCGAACGGCAGTGGCGGCGGCCACAGGTGGGGACACGAGGTGCGTTCGCCCACCTTTGCCCTGGCGGCCTTCGAAATTGCGATTCGACGTCGATGCGGAACGCTCGCCCGGCGCAAGCTGATCGGGGTTCATGCCCAGGCACATCGAACAACCGGCCTGACGCCACTCTGCACCTGCCGCAACGAAGATCTCGCCGAGACCTTCGGACTCGGCCTGAGCACGAACCCGCATCGATCCGGGAACAACGAGCATCCGAACGCCCTCAGCGACCTTGCGGCCCTTCAGAATGTCGGCGACCGCGCGCATGTCCTCGATGCGGCCGTTGGTGCACGACCCGACGAACACGGTGTCGATCTTGATCTCTCGCAAGGGCATACCGGGCTCGAGGTCCATGTAGCGCACGGCCTTCTCGGCTGCGTGACGCTCCGTCTCGTCGGCGATCTCGTCCGGTACCGGCACCGACGCGCCCAGCGGAAGACCCTGACCCGGGTTGGTTCCCCACGTGACAAAAGGAGTCAGCACGCTGGCATCGATGTGTACCTCGGCGTCGAAAACTGCGTCCTCGTCGGTCTTCAGCTGCTCCCACGCGGCCACCGCGGCATCCCAGTCGGCGCCCTGCGGTGCATGCGGACGTCCCTTCAGGAACTCGTAGGTGATCTCGTCGGGCGCAATCAACCCGGCTCGTGCGCCGGCCTCGATCGACATGTTGCAGATGGTCATACGAGATTCCATCGAGAGCCCACGGATGGCCTCGCCGCGGTACTCGAGCACGTAGCCCTGTCCGCCTCCGGTACCGATCTGCGCAATGATCGCGAGAATCAGATCCTTGCTCGTGACTCCCGCCGGCAGCTCGCCGTCGACGTTGATCGCCATCGTCTTGAACGGCCGCAGCGACAACGTCTGGGTCGCCAGTACATGCTCGACTTCGCTGGTGCCGATACCCATCGCGATCGAGCCGAACGCACCGTGAGTGGCGGTGTGGCTGTCGCCGCACACCACCGTCATACCGGGCTGGGTCAATCCGAGCTGCGGCCCGACCACGTGCACGATGCCCTGCTCGAGGTCTCCCATCGGATGCAACCGCACGCCGAATTCTTCACAGTTGCGGCGCAACGTCTCGACCTGCGTGCGCGACACCGGATCAGCGATAGGTTTGTCGATGTCGATCGTCGGGACGTTGTGGTCCTCGGTCGCTATCGTGAGATCGAGACGCCGCACTCCTCGCCCTGCCAGCCGCAGACCGTCGAACGCCTGCGGGCTGGTGACCTCGTGTACGAGATGCAGGTCGATGTAGATCAGGTCGGGCTCACGCGCCGCTCCCTCTCCCTCACCGCGCACAACCACGTGCTGGTCCCACACCTTTTCTGCCAGAGTCTTTCCAGCCATTCTCTCCACCTGTCGTACGTGCCGTACGCGAACCCGGATCTCGGGGCCGTCCGAGTCGCGTCTGGTGCCGTTTCCGCCGCAAACCGGATGCGCTATGCTTCCCAATATGCGAGACGGAGGTATCGACCTATGAGACAGCATAGCGGGATCGGGGTGCTGGACAAAGCGATGACGGTCCTCCATGCGGTGGCCGAGCAACCGTGCAACCTCAACGAGTTGTGTGCGCGCACCGGGTTACCGCGCGCGACAGCACACCGCCTCGCGGTCGGACTCGAGGTCCACCGCCTGCTGATGCGCGACGGCGACGGCCAATGGCGGCCGGGCCCCGGCCTTGCCGAACTGTCCGCAGGCGCAGGCGATGCGCTCGTCGAGGCAGCCTCTCTCGTCCTCCCCCGGCTGCGCGAGATCACCGGGGAGAGCGTGCAGCTGTACCGCCGGGACGGCACCCAACGCGTCTGCATCGCCGCTCTCGAACCTCCGACCGGCCTGCGCGACAGCGTGCTCGTCGGCGCACGCCTGCCCATGACCGCCGGATCCGGAGCCAAAGTCCTGCTCGCGTGGGCCGATACGGCCACCCAACGCACCCTGCTCCCGGATGCCGCATTCGGGGAGCGCGTGCTCTCCGAGGTCCGCCGACGCGGCTGGGCGCAGAGCGCAGCCGAGCGCGAACCCGGCGTCGCCTCCGTGGCCGCGCCCGTGCGCGACGGCAATGGCGCGGTGGTGGCAGCGATCTCGGTCTCCGGCCCCATCGACCGCATGGGCCGCCGACCGGGCGCCCGCTGGGCCGCCGACCTGCTCGCGGCCGCCGAGGCATTGCACAAACGTTTGTAGTCCGCCGAAATTCGCTTGCATTCTGCACATCCATACCGCTCCATCGGCGCCATGTATCCCCTGGGCCCGAAGGCCGCGTGGCAGTCGTGACCGGCGTGGCCGTCACCGCGGTATCGGTTGTGCGATCGCCCGTAAGCTCGTGGCGGCAGGCGCACGTCTTCGTCACCCATTTCCGCGATCACGATCTCGACCAGCCGTGGGGAGCAGACGATCTCGACGCGGTGGTGTCCGAGACAGGGCGACCGACGCGTTCGGACACGTGGACATCCTGGTGTGCAACCACGCCCACAGCGGCAGCGACGGCGCACTGCTCGAACTCGACACCACAACGTTGGACGTCCACTGGCAGGTGGACGCACGGTCGGTCTTACTTCTCACTGCCGCATTCGCCCGTCGCCGACGAATTGCTCGAGCGGAAGATTCTGCTCAATGCTGTCAATCCGGGTCCGGCGAACACGGGATACCTGTCCCCCGACACGCGCGACCGTGACGAAGAGACACTCCGGGCAGTGCTGGAGGCGTTTCCTCAGAAACGATTCGGCCAACCCGACGACCCTGCGAGACTGATCGCGTGGCTCGTCTCGGACGAGGGCAGATGGGTCGTGGGTCAGGTCATCGATTCGGAGGGCGGCCTCCGACGGTCGCGTTGGTGACCTGTTGCGAGGTGTGTCACAGTTCTGCCCATGGGAACGAACCGCCGAGCAGAGATCGCAATGACCGAGCCGGAAGTCAGCGACTTCCTCCACCACAGCCGCGTGGCCACACTCGCCTCGCTGGGACCGCAGGGTACACCGCATCTGGTGGCCATGTGGTACGCCGTGCTCGGCGGCGAGATCTGGTTCGAGACGAAGGCGAAATCGCAGAAGGTCGTGAATCTCCGTCGCGACGATCGCATCACCGCACTTGTCGAAGCCGGCGACACCTACGATCAATTGCGCGGCGTTTCGATCGAAGGTCGCGCCCGGATCGTCGAAGATCACGACGTGCTGTTCGACGTCTGCCGAGACGTCTGGGAGCGCTACACCGGCCCGTACACGGACGAGATGCGCCCCGCCGTGGAACAGATGATGCACAAGAGGGTGGCGGTACGCGTGGTGCCACAACGCGTTCGGTCCTGGGACCACCGCAAGCTCGGCATACCCGCCATCGCGCTCGGTGGCACGACCGCCGCGTATCTACCGCGCGCCGATCGTTGACGTCGAAATTCACGCGACAGGCCGGCACCCGCCGCGCTACATTCACCAACAGGAGGGAGGTACGAACATGACCGACCCGGCAAAAGAACGCATCAAAGAAGAGTTCCTCGCGGCACTCGAACGCAAGAAGCAGAGCAAGGGCAGCGGAACCGCGCATCTCGACGCGACGTCGAAGGCCAACGGGCCGCACGCCAACACAGACCACCATCGTCAATTCCGGCGCAAGAGTGGCTGATCATGAGAATGAAGAAGACCCTCCGGGTTTCCGGAGGGTCTTCTTTCGATGTAGCCCCGATGGGATTCGAACCCACGCTACCGCCGTGAGAGGGCGGCGTCCTAGGCCGCTAGACGACGGGGCCAGGAACTTGCCCGGGCTCGATCGGCCCGTTTCCGGAGATCGAACCCTACAGAAGAAGAATCCCTCCGACCCGAAAGTCGGAGGAGATCCATGGTAGCCCCGATGGGATTCGAACCCACGCTACCGCCGTGAGAGGGCGGCGTCCTAGGCCGCTAGACGACGGGGCCAGGATCTTCTTCTGTTTGCGCTTCCCGAAGGAAGCTCAGCCAGCCTAAACTGACCGGGATGCGATAGCAAACCACCGCATCGCAGCTGGGGTACCAGGACTCGAACCTAGAATGGCTGAACCAGAATCAGCTGTGTTGCCAATTACACCATACCCCAATGGTCTGTTCCTTCGGCCTGCGCTGTTCGCGCTCGGCCTCCGTTCCGAACCGAGAAGAAGATTAACACCATGGGGGTACAGAACTACAAATCGCCTGGTCAGCGCTATAAGTTCGTGCGGCTCCGACCCGGCCGGTCACCCGGCGCGGAAGCGAGGGGGCACCCGCCGTGATGGCGAGCGCCCTCCTCGTAGCGTGACCCGATCAGGACAGGTCCAATCAGGCGATGGTGGCGCGAGCGTCCCGCAGACGCGCGAGCGACCGCTCGCGACCGAGCAGTTCCATCGACTCGTAGAGCGGCGGGCTCACATGCGAGCCCGTCACGGCGACACGAACGGGCGCGAACGCCTTCCGTGGCTTGAGGCCCAACTCGTCGATCAGCTTCGCCTTGAGCGCCCCCTCGAGCTCCGGGGTGGTCCACGCGTCGAGGCCCTCGACCGCCGCGATCGTCGCGTCGAGGACCGCGGCGGCATCTTCCTTGAGGTTCTTCGCCGCGGACGCCTCGTCGAGTTCGAAGTCCGCCTCGTCGACGAACAGGAACTTCAGCAGACCCCATGCGTCACTGAGGACGACGATGCGGGTCTGGACGAGGTCGGCCGCCACAGCGAAGAGCTGATCGTCCACATCCGCGGTGATGTGCCGGTGTTCGACGAGGAAGGCCTTCAGGCGCGCCGCGAAGTCTGCGGGCTCGAGCAACCGGATGTGCTCGGCATTGATCGCGTCGGCCTTCTTCTGGTCGAAGCGGGCCGGGTTCGAGTTGACCTTGGAGATATCGAATGCGGCGACCATCTCGTCGAGTGAGAACACGTCGCGGTCGTCGGCGAGCCCCCAGCCGAGGAGCGCGAGATAGTTGAGCAGCCCTTCCGGAATGAATCCGCGGTCCCGATGGAGGAAGAGGTTCGATTCCGGGTCGCGCTTGGACAACTTCTTGTTGCCCTGGCCCATCACGAACGGCAGGTGCCCGAACTCGGGAGTGAAGTCGGCCACGCCGATGCGCTGCAGTGCGGAATACAACGCGAGCTGACGGGGCGTCGAGGAGAGCAGATCCTCACCGCGCAACACATGGGTGATCTTCATCAGGGCGTCGTCGACGGGGTTGACGAGCGTATACAACGGGATGCCGTTGCCTCGGGTGAGCGCGAAGTCGGGCACGGTGCCCGCCTTGAATGTCGTCTCACCGCGCACGAGGTCGTTCCAGCGCAGATCGTCGGCAGGCATCCGGAGTCGCACGACCGGCTTGCGGCCTTCGTCGAGGTAGGCCTGCCGCTGCTCGGCGGTGAGGTCGCGGTCGAAGTTGTCGTATCCCAGCTTGGGGTCGCGACCGGCCGCTTTGTGCCGCCCCTCGACCTCTTCCGGGGTCGAGAACGACTCGTACGCCTCACCGGCCGCGAGGAGCTTCGCGACGACGTCGAGGTGCAGATCCCGTCGCTGCGACTGACGGTATGGCTCGTACGGGCCGCCCACCTCTGGCCCTTCATCCCATTCGAGCCCGAGCCAGCGCAACGCGTCGAGTATCGCCTGGTACGACTCCTCACTATCCCGGGCCGCATCGGTGTCCTCGATACGGAAGACGAATGCCCCGCCGTGGTGTCGTGCGAATGCCCAGTTGAACAGGGCGGTACGCACGAGGCCGACGTGCGGGGTACCGGTCGGGGACGGACAGAAACGGACGCGAACTTCGCTGGTGGTCATCGGCTCACTCGGGTCGAGGGACGGGATATCAAGACCCTCTCAGGTTAGTCTCCGACCACACCGCAGGAACGGCGGACCGACAGCTCAGGCGCCCTTCGTCACCACGGGGTTGGTGAGCGTGCCGATCTTCTCGACCGTGACCGAGACGGTGTCGCCGGCTTCGATCGGACCGACGCCCTCCGGCGTGCCCGTGAGGATCACGTCGCCCGGCAGCAATGTCATGACCGCCGAGACCCATTCCACGAGTGCCGGAATGTCGTGCACCATCATCGAAGTGCGGCTGCGCTGACGAGATTGCCCGTTGACCTCCGCAGAGATCTCGAGGTCGGAGGCGTCGAGGTCGGTTTCGATCCAGGGGCCGAGAGGGCAGAACGTGTCGTGCCCCTTGGCGCGGGCCCACTGACCGTCCTTCGCCTGATGGTCGCGGGCGGACACATCGTTGGCGACCGTGTACCCGAGGATCGCTTCGCGTGCCTTCGCCGCGGTGACGTCCTTGCACGGTCGTCCGATGACCACCGCGAGCTCTGCTTCGTGGTGCACCACCGAGGAGTTCCGCGGAATCACGATGGGCACGCCGGGACCGATGATGGACGTGTTGGGCTTGAGGAAGATCACAGGCTCGTCGGGCACCTCGTTGCCCGACTCCGCCGCGTGGGCCGCGTAGTTGCGCCCGACCGCGATCACCTTGCTCGCAAGGATCGGTGCGAGCAGCCGCACATCCGCGAGTGGCCAGCTCCGGCCGGTGAAGGTGGGAGTGCCGAACGGGTGCTCGGCGATCTCCTTGGCGATCACGGAGTCCCCCTCCCCTTCGATGCTGACGAAAGCGACACCGTCCGGACTTGCGATTCGACCAAGGCGCATGCGGCGAGTCTATCGGGCGCCGACTCTCCCCGATCGACGCGCAGGCCCTCTCGGTATAGAGTTCCCCCCAAGTTTCAAACTACGGGATCACATTCTCAGATAGTGAGATTTCATGGATACACTCACCATCGGGAACCGACGATGGCTGATCCTCGCGCTGGGTGTCTTCGCCCAGACCGCGCAGGCAACAGTGGTCAACGGTGCCGCATTCCTCATCCCGACCTGGCACAACGAGGCCGGATTCACCCTGACGCAAGCGGGAACCCTCGCCGCTGCACCGCTGTTCGGCGGAATGTTCACCCTCGTCGCATGGGGCGCCGTTGCCGATCGCTTCGGCGAACGCCTCGCCCTGTCCGCCGGCATGGCGATCACCGCCGCCGCGGTCACAGGCGCGACCTTCACCACGTCACCGGCCGCCCTCGCGGTGCTGCTCGCGTGCGGCGGCGCCGGCGCGGTGAGTGCCAACGCCGCCAGCGGACGCGTGGTCGTCGGCTGGTTTCCGGTGCATCAGCGCGGGCTCGCGATGGGCATTCGCCAGATGTCGGTGCCACTCGGGGTTGCAGCCTCCGCGCTGGTCATGCCGCAGCTGGCGCGTGACCACGGAATCGCTTGGGCCCTGGCATTTCCCGCGATCGTGTGCGGCGTCGCTGCTGTTGCGTGCGCGGTCGGGATCGTCGACCCGCCACGTCCTGACAGGGCCGAGGCCGCGCGCACCGGAGCGTTGGCGAATCCGTACCGGGCCGGCTCTGCGCTGACCCGCATCCACGTCGCATCGATCCTGTTGGTGATTCCTCAATACGTCGTGTGGACATACGCATTGGTGTGGTTGATCGTCGACCGCGGCTGGGACGAGACCGGTGCCGGACTGGTGATCACCGCGGCACAAGTCCTCGGCGCGCTCGGCCGGGTCGCCGTGGGAGCGTGGTCGGATCGCGTCGGGAGCAGGTTGGGTCCGCTGCGGATCGTGTCGATGATCACCGCGATGTCCATGGTGGCGCTCGCGGCGACCTCGCTCACGGACTCCCCCGTCGCCGTTGCCGTGCTGCTCGTCGCGTCGGTCGCCTCGTCGAGTCCCAACGGCCTTGCGTTCACCGCCGTCGCCGAGATCGCCGGACCGTATTGGGGTGGTCGGGCGCTCGGCGTCCAGAACACCGGCCAGTTCGTCTTCGCCGCCGCTGTGGGCCCGGTGTTCGGTGCTCTCATCGCCGCGGTCGGCTTTCCCGCAGCGTTCGCGCTCTCCGCAATCGCCCCTGCGGCAGCGGTACCGGTGGTGCCCGGACAGGACTGACGTCGTGCGCGGTTCCGGTAGTGCGTGCTACCGGAACCGCGCACCGGTGATCAGAGTGCGGCGGTGATACGGTCGCCGATCTCGGTGGTCACGATCGGCGAATCACCGCGCGAGGCGAGATCCGCCTCGACGGCAGCCTCGACGCGCGCTGCGTCCTCGTCGCGGCCCAGGTGGCGCAGCAGCAGCGCGGTGGACAGGATCGCGGCCGTCGGGTCGGCGATACCCTTGCCTGCGATGTCCGGTGCGGAACCGTGAACCGGTTCGAACATCGACGGATTCGTTCCGGAGGCATCGATGTTGCCGCTGGCGGCCAGGCCGATACCTCCGGTGACTGCGCCTGCGAGGTCGGTGATGATGTCGCCGAACAGGTTGTCGGTGACGATGACGTCGAACCGGGACGGGTTGTCGACCATGTAGATGGTCGCCGCGTCGATGTGGCAGTACGCCGTCTCGACCTCCGGGAAATCCTTGCCGACGGTCTCGACGGCGCGGGTCCAGATCGCGCCGGCATTGGACAGCACGTTGGTCTTGTGGATCAGCGTGAGGTGCTTGCGGCGGGTCTGCGCGAGCTCGAACGCGTAGCGCACGACACGCTCTGCGCCGAACCAGGTGTTGACCGACACCTCGGTTGCGATCTCGTGCGGTGTACCGACGCGGATCGCGCCGCCGTTGCCCGTGTACGGGCCCTCGGTGCCCTCGCGCACCACGACGAAGTCGATGTCGGGGTTCGCAGCGAGCGGAGACTTCGACCCCGGGTACAGCCGTGAGGGACGCAGGTTGACGTGGTGATCGAGCGCGAAGCGCATGTTCAGCAGGAGGCCACGTTCGAGGATCCCGGGAGTGACCGACGGGTCGCCGATCGCGCCGAGCAGGATCGCGTCGTGCTCGCGGATCGCGGCGAGGTCGGCTTCGGGGAGCAACTCACCCGTCTCGTTGTAGCGGCGCGCGCCGAGGTCGTATTCCGTGGTCTCGAGATCCGCAACCAGCTTGTTCAGGACTTTCAGCGCCTCGGCCGTGACCTCGACACCGATGCCGTCACCGGGGATGACCGCAAGTTTCATTTTCTGTGCTCTCTTCCTGTGCGACAGTGGCCGCGACCGTGCAGACGGTCGCGGCCACCGAACGGTGCAAAGCGATGATCAGGACAGGTCGACCTGCGCGACACGTGCCTCAAGCTGGTCGACGATCTGCGCGACCTCCGCGTCGGCGACGACGCGCTCGACGCGCAGGATCACCGTCGCGCCGGGGCCTTCGGCGTCCTGGCTGAGCGCGGCTGCCTGGATGTCGATGCCCGCGTTGCCGAGGACGGTGCCCAGCGTGCCGAGGACGCCGGGTCGATCCTGGTAGTGCACGATGAAGTTGTGTCCTTCGGCACGCAGGTCGAAGCTGCGTCCGTTGATGTTGACGATCTTCTCGACCTGCTGCAGGCCGGTCAGAGCGCCCGCAACGGTGGTGATGCCACCGTCGGCCGCCACAGCGCGCACCTCGACGGCGCTGCGGTGGGTCTGCGCCTCGCTGATGCTCTCGACCTCGATGCTCACGCCGCGCTGCTCGGCGAGCTGCGGGGCGTTGACAAAGGTGACCGGCTCGTCACTGCTGGCCGAGAACAGGCCCCGGAGCGCAGCGAGACCGAGGATCTCGACATTCTCGACGGACAGCTCACCGCTCGCCACGACCTGCACGTTCTGCACGGCCTCGGGCGAAAGGGTGCCTGCGAGCAGGCCGAGCTTGCGGACGAGTTCGAGCCACGGCGCGACCTCCTCGCCGACCGGGCCACCGGAGACGTTGACGGCGTCGGGGACGAATTCACCGGCGAGAGCCAGGAGGACACTCTTGGCGACATCGGTGCCGGCGCGATCCTGCGCTTCGGCGGTCGAGGCGCCCAAGTGCGGGGTGACGACCACGTTGTCGAGGTCGAAGAGCTTCGAATCGGTGCAGGGCTCGGTGTTGAACACGTCGAGTCCGGCGGCGCGGACCTTGCCCGAGGTGAGCGCGTCGTACAGCGCGTCCTCGTCGATGAGACCGCCACGGGCAGCATTGACGATGATGACACCGTCCTTGGCCGTGGCCAGACGCTCGGCGTTTATCAGACCTGCGGTTTCCTTCGTTTTCGGCAGGTGCACCGAGATGAAGTCGGCGCGCGAGACGAGCTCGTCGATATCGACCAGTTCGATGCCCAGCTGCGCGGCGCGTGCAGCGGGCAGGTAGGGGTCGTAGGCGATGACGTGGGTCTCGAATGCGGCGAGGCGCTGGGCGAAGAGCTGACCGATCCGGCCGAGGCCGACGACACCGACCGTCTTGCCGAGGATCTCGGTGCCATTGAAGCTCGAGCGCTTCCAGGTGCGCTCGCGCAGCGTGCGGTCGGCGGCGGGCACCTGGCGGGCGGCCGACATCAGGAGCGCGACGGCGTGCTCGGCGGCAGAGTGGATGTTCGAGGTGGGAGCGTTCACGACCATCACACCGCGCTCGGTGGCGGCGGCGATGTCGACGTTGTCGAGACCCACACCTGCGCGGCCGACGATCTTCAGCTTCGGAGCGGCGGCGAGGACCTCGGCGTCGACGGTCGTGGCCGACCGCACCAGCAATGCGTCCGCGTCGGGCACCGCGGCCAACAGCGCCGGGCGGTCCGGGCCGTCCACCCAGCGCACCTCGACTCCGTCGCCGAGGGCATCGACGGTCGATTGCGCAAGCTTGTCGGCGATCAGGACTACTGGACGGCCATTCTGGCTCACGTGCAAACTCCCTGTGTCGTGTATGTGGCGAGTAGTCGACGGCGCGGGCACCTGACGGTAGGCGTGTTCAAGCCGCGACCGCCCATAGTTTAGTGCCCCGGCGGTCTTCGCGGGCCTACGGGGATGCGGCAGCTACCCGCCGGTACTCACTGGAATGACACGAACACCGGTTTCGGCTCGATGGCCATGGTCTGTTCCGGCGTGAAGGTGGGCAGATCCTCGTCGTAGAAGTTCTTCCATGCCATGTGGATCTGCGGTGGCAGGCCACTCTGCAGTGCGCCCCACGTGTCGAATTTCTGCGCCGGGGTGCCGTGCCCGTCCGCGTGAAGGACCACCGAGACCTCCGGTCGACCGGCGTCGACGAACTCACGACCGGTGATCATCGAACTGCGGAACTGATGGAGAACGAGCATCTTCTGTGGCAGATCGTGCCGCTGCACGAGGTCGGCCAGGTATGCCACCACTTCGTTGATCTCGGCCGAATCGACGGAACCGATCTGCACCATGTGCTGCTGACCCGGCGCCAGTCGCCATTCCGGGTCCAGTGCGAGACCGACATTCGGCCGCGCGAGGAATTCCTCGTAGATCCGGGCCTGCTCGAGAAAATGAGTGTGACCGGGTTGCAGATCCAGGACGACGTACACGCCTGCGGCCTCGGCCTCATCGATCACGGGCCGCAACTGCTCCGGCGATGTGATACGCGAAAAACGCCCGTCGGTACCGGAATCGGCGGATGCGATGCTCGCGATGATCTCGAATGCGGGCAGCACCGGTTCCGCCGAGAACGGTTGGTACTGTGCCGCGAGGTCGCGCACCCTTGCGATCGCGCCAGCGGTGTCCTGCTCACCGAAGGCACCGAGCGCGGGCCCACTGGGATGGCCGTACAACGCAACGAATCTCCTGTCGGGAAACAGGTTTCGTCCTCCTCCGAACAATTCCGATCGTGCAGGAGGAAGCAGATCGCCGAGCGCGGGGACCTCGACACCGGGAAGCACGATACCTGGGACCGTGGGTTGCGCGTGGGCGGTGACCGTTGCGCCACCCATACACACTGTCGCCAGAATCGCCGCCACTGCCGCTACCCTCGGATTCCATCCCATGGCGATACCGTAGGGGGCGTACCCCACAGGGGTGTGCTGCCACACCAACCCCACCGGTCACAATTCGGACACTTCGCGCCGTACCGATCATTCCTCCCCCGAGAACGCCGTTCAGTCGACGACATCGCGCGGCGGTGCATCCACATCACGACGGTCGATGTCGTCGTTGCGGTGCCGAAACGCGATGACCGCGGTGCGGACGGTCGGATGGAAACGTTCCACCTCGAAGCGACCCTCGGCGGCCATTCGATTCAACCGATCCTTGACGGGACCCTTCATTGCCGCGAAGCCGAGCCGGATGCCCTTGCGCTCGAGATATCCGTCGAGTTCCTCGATGGCCTCCACCGCCGTGGTATCGAGATCGGTGATCGGCTCGGCGGCGAGAACAACCCACTCCACCGGTTTTTCGGCGTCGCGCACGAGGTCTCGGACGTACCGGGTGAGGATCGCTCCGTTCGCGAAGAACAACGGTGCGTCGAACCGCACCAGGACCAGTCCATCGACCCGATGCCCCTCGGGGTGCCGTTCCACATCGTGATAGCCGGCGACGTCGGGCAATTCGACGAGTTCGGTGCGGTATGGCTGCCAGGCGCGCACGACCACGACGATCAGGGACAGTCCGACGGCGACGAGTACGCCTTGCAGCACTCCCGCCAATGCGACACCGGCGAATGCGGCGACAGAAAGCCCGAATTCGACCTTGCTCACCTTCCACAGATGCCGCACTGCACCCAGGTCGATCAGAGAACTCGCCGCGACGATCACGACCGCCCCGAGCGCCGCTTGCGGGAGGTAGGCGGTCAACCCCGGCACGACCAGCAGGAACAGCAGCACGGCCAGGGCGCCGACCACGCCCACGAGTTGCGTACGACCCCCGCTCTCTTCGACGACCGGAGTGCGACTGCCGCTACCGCACACCGGAAATCCACCCGTGACCCCCGCAGCGACATTCACCACACCCAGCGCGCGCATCTCCGAACTGCCGTCGACGTGCTCGCCGTGCCGCATCGCGAAGGCGCGGGACAGGACCGCGGTGTCGGCGAACGCGATCACAGCGATCGCGACTGCAGCGCCGAATAGTTCGACGACATCTCCCCACCCGACACCGCCCAGCGCGGGCGCCGGAAAACCCTGAGGTAGTTCACCGACCATCGCCATCTCGTCCGTCAGGGAGAACACTGCCGTCGCCGCGACCGCGCCGACGACCGCGATCAGGACACCCGGGATAACGGGAACGAATCTCCGAGCGGCGACGATGACAGCAATGGACCCGGCACCCATCAGGAACGCGGACAGGTGCACGCCGTCTTCGAACACGTCGTCGACGACATCCGCGATCTCGGCGAGCACACCGGATTCGTCGTCCTCGGTCCCCACCAGCAACGGCAGCTGACCCACGATGACGATGACCGCGATCGCATTGAGGAAGCCGATTCGAATCGGGTTGGAGAGCAGTTCGGTGATGAACCCGAGGCGCAGGATCCCCCCTAGCATGAGGATCACGCCGACCAGTACGGACAACACCCCGGCGAGTGCAATCGCACGCTGCGGGTCACCCTCTGCGGCGAGCGGGATCACCGCTGCAGCGATGAGCGGCGCGAGGGCGGAATCCGGTCCGAGCACGAGGATCCGTGAGGGGCCGACCACTGCATACACGAGCATCGGCACGATCGTCGCGTACAGGCCGGTGTATGGGGGCAGGCCCGCCGCCTGGGCGTACCCCATTCCTGCCGGCACGAGCAGCGCACTGAGGGCGAGTCCGGCGCCGATGTCGCTCCGCAACCAACCGCGCTGGTACGTGCGTGCGGTAGCGATCCCGGGGAGTCGACCCAGCCCGGTCCAGAGCGACATTCACCCAGTATCGCTCTCGGCAGGCCGGGAGGAGAGTGGTCCGCGAACGCCGGAGGCCCGGTACACCGTGAGGTGTACCGGGCCTCCGGAAGAAGTCCGAACCGACTATGCGGTTTCGGTGATCGGGCGATCGACCCAGCTCATCAGGTCGCGCAGCTTCTTGCCGGTGACCTCGATCGGGTGCTCGGCGTTGGCCTTGCGCAGGCCTTCGAGCTCGGTGTTGCCGTTCTCGACGTTGGCGACGAGGCGACGGGTGAACTCGCCGGACTGGATGTCCGCCAGGATCGCCTTCATGCGCTCCTTGGTGTCGGCGTCGATCACGCGCGGGCCGGAGAGGTAGCCACCGAACTCCGCGGTGTCGGACACCGAGTAGTTCATGCGGGCGATGCCACCCTCGTACATGAGGTCGACGATGAGCTTGAGCTCGTGGAGAACCTCGAAGTAGGCCATCTCGGGGGCGTAGCCCGCCTCGACCATGACCTCGAAGCCGATCTTGACGAGTTCCTCGGTACCACCGCAGAGCACAGCCTGCTCGCCGAAGAGGTCGGTCTCGGTCTCTTCCTTGAAGGTGGTCTTGATGACGCCGGCGCGGGTGCCGCCGATGCCCTTGGCGTAGGACAGCGCAAGCGCCTGGCCTTCACCCTTCGGGTCCTGATCGATGGCGATCAGAGCCGGGACGCCCTTGCCGTCGACGAACTGGCGACGCACGAGGTGGCCGGGGCCCTTCGGCGCGACCATGCCGACGGTGACATTCTCCGGAGCCTTGATCAGGTCGAAGTGGATGTTCAGGCCGTGTCCGAAGAACAGCGCGTCGCCGTCCTTCAGGTTGGGCTCGATGTCGTTGGTGAAGATCGACGCCTGAGCGGTGTCGGGAGCGAGCACCATGATGACGTCGGCCCACTCCGACACCTCGGCCGGGGTGCCGACGGTCAGGCCCGCTTCTTCGGCCTTGGCCCGCGACTTGGAGCCGTCCTTCAGGCCGATGCGAACCTCGACGCCGGAGTCGCGCAGGCTCAGCGAGTGCGCGTGTCCCTGGCTGCCGTATCCGATGACCGCGACCTTACGGCCCTGGATGATCGACAGGTCGGCGTCGTCGTCGTAGAACATCTCGACTGCCACAGTGGTTACCTCTTTCAGGAAATATGGGTGTGTTCAGGCTAACGGGTAGCCGTGATGGACTTCGGACCGCGTCCGACCGCCACGACTCCGGACTGCACGATCTCGCGGATGCCGTGCGGTTCGAGCATGCGCAGCAACGCGTCGAGCTTCGACCGCGTGCCGGTGGCCTCGATGGTCAGCGATTCGGGAGACACGTCGATCACCTTGGCGCGGAACAGGTTCACTGTCTCGATGACCTGTGAGCGCACACTGGCATCGGCCCGCACCTTGATCAGCAGAAGTTCGCGGGCAACGGAGGCCTCGTCCTCCTGCTCGACGATCTTGATGACGTTGACGAGCTTGTTGAGCTGCTTGGTGACCTGCTCGAGCGGGAACTCGTCGACCGTCACGACGATCGTCATCCTGGAGATCTCCGGAACCTCGGTGCCACCGACAGCGAGCGATTCGATGTTGAAACCACGCCGCGAGAACAACGATGCGACTCGGGCCAGCACGCCCGGCTTGTCCTCGACGAGGACGCTGAGGGTGTGGCTCGTGCTCACTTGTTTTCCTCCTCGGCCGCAGCCTGCTCGCTGCGCGCATGGTCACGCTCGATGGTCTCGTGGACCACGGTGGGGTCGTCGGCGGCATCCTCGTCGAACAACGGACGGATGTCGCGGGCCGCCATGATCTCGTCGTTGCCTGTGCCCGCCGCGACCATGGGCCACACCTGGGCGTCCTTGCCGACGATGAAGTCGATGACGACGGGCCGGTCATTGATGGCCTGCGCCTGGCGGATCGCGTCCTCGACGTCTTCCTCGCGCTCGACGCGGATGCCGACGCAGCCGAGAGCCTCGGCCAGCTTCACGAAATCGGGGATACGCAGGCTGTGCGTGGACAGATCGGTGTTCGAGTACCGCTGTTCGTAGAACAGTGTCTGCCACTGACGCACCATGCCGAGGTTGCCGTTGTTGATCAACGCAACCTTGATCGGCACACCTTCGACCGCGCAGGTCGCGAGTTCCTGGTTGGTCATCTGGAAGCAGCCGTCGCCGTCGATCGCCCAGACCTCCGCCTCGGGCCTACCCATCTTGGCGCCCATCGCGGCAGGCACGGCGTAGCCCATCGTGCCGAGACCACCGGAGTTGAGCCACGTACGCGGCTTCTCGTAGTCGACGAACTGTGCGGCCCACATCTGGTGCTGGCCGACGCCGGCGCAGTAGATCGCGTCGGGTCCGGCGAGCTTGCCCACGGCCTGGATCACGTACTGCGGCGACAGGGTGCCGTCGGTGTGCCGGTCGTAGGACAGCGGGTATGTGCTGCGAAGGTCGTCGAGGTAGACCCACCATTTGGTGTAGTCGAGCGTGGTGCCCGTCGCGAGGTCGGCGCGAACTGCTTCGAGCAGGTCGACGATGACCTCCTTGCAGTCGCCGACGATCGGCACGTCGGCGTGCCGGTTCTTGCCGATCTCCGCCGGATCGATGTCGGCGTGGATGACCTTCGCGCCGGGTGCGAAGGTGTCGAGCTGGCCGGTGACGCGGTCGTCGAACCGGGCACCGAGGGTGATGAGCAGGTCGCTCTTCTGCAGCGCCCCCACGGCAGCGACGTTGCCGTGCATACCGGGCATGCCGCAGTGCAGTTCGTGGCTGTCGGGGAACGCGCCGCGCGCCATGAGCGTGGTGACCACGGGGATGCGGGTCAGTTCGGCGAGTTCGAGCAGCTCGGCGGACGCGTCGGCCTTGATCACACCGCCGCCGACGTACAGGACGGGGTTCTTGGCGTCGGCGATGAGTCGCGCGGCTTCACGGACCTGCTTGCCGTGCGGCTTGGTGACCGGACGGTACCCGGGCAGGTGCATCTCCGGCGGCCAGCTGAACGTGGTCTGTGCCTGCAGGATGTCCTTGGGGATGTCGACGAGGACGGCGCCCGGGCGGCCCGAGGACGCCAGGTAGAACGCCTCGGCGAGGATGCGCGCGATGTCGGCGCCGTCGGTGACGAGGAAGTTGTGCTTGGTGATGGGCATGGTGATGCCCGAGATATCGGCTTCCTGGAAGGCGTCCGTTCCGATGAGCGGGCGTCCGACCTGGCCGGTGATCGCCACGATCGGGACCGAATCCATCTGGGCGTCGGCGAGCGGGGTGACCAGGTTGGTCGCGCCCGGGCCGGACGTGGCCATGCACACACCGACCTTGCCGGTGGCCTGGGCGTATCCGGTCGCGGCGTGGCCGGCACCCTGCTCGTGACGGACGAGCACATGGCGCACGCCCTTCGAATCGAACAGCGGGTCGTACACGGGAAGGATCGCACCGCCGGGAATACCGAAGACCGTGTCGACCTCGAGCTCTTCGAGAGCCCGGACTACCGCCTGGGCTCCGGTGACCCGTTCAGGGGCTACCGAGCGTCGGCCGGCGGGCTGCGTCGCGGCAGCTGCGGTAGTCGGGGTGGCAGACCCCGGCTTCCGCGGCGAGGGTTGAGGTCGTGCGGTTGGTGCGCTCACTACGAATTCCTCTGATTCTGACTCCGGGCAACAAAAAACCCTCGTCAGCATTGTGCTGTACGAGGGTGGCGCGTCGTGGGCGAGTTGCTATAAGCGGCTCAGGCGACGACGCGCCGGCCGATTACGAGCAACCCATTCTGATTCACGCGCTCGACGGTAGGCGCGTGGAGTACGAACAGTCAACTTGGTACGGTCACTGTCCCAGAATGTGAGATGCCATGGCTGCGATGAGAAGATGGTGAGGTGTCATCTCCACAGCAGCCCGTGCCACCGGCCCCATCCTCCCACACTCCCGAACCGACGACGCAGATCATCCAGATCTCGCGGCTCTCATTCCTCGCATGCGGGCTTCTGTTCCTCGCGGTGCTTTCCCCCGCGATGGCATGGCCCGCCGCATTCTCGTGGATGTTGGTGATCCCACTCCTGGTCGTCGCCTGGGTACTGCGGGTACGCACCGTCGTCGGCCCCGACGGCATCGTCGCTCGCGCGACGTTCACCACGACGACGGTCGGCTGGGATTCACTGAAGGGCATCCGATTCCCCAAGCGCGGATGGGCGCGCGCGACCCTCACGGACGACACCGAGGTTGCGCTTCCCGTCGTCACTTTCGGGCGTCTGCCGCAACTGGCCGAAGCCAGCGGCGGACGTATCACCGACCCGTACGCGGCCGCTCGCGAAGCACAACTGGCCGAAGCGGACAAGGAATCGAACGACGCCGACGTGATATCCGATACACCTGCCGACACCGAGTCGGATCCCGACACGAAGTAGCACGCGGGTAGATTCGATCCTGCTGCGCCCCTGTACCGCCGCGCCCTGTACCGCCAGAGCCCGGCAGTCGGGCGCGTCAGGTCACCGCGCCGCACCACCAGCCCCGTCAAGGAAGTCAGCCCATGCCCCCGTTGAGGTCACGCACCACCACCGTCGGACGTAATGCAGCCGGCGCGCGCTCCCTGTGGCGCGCCACCGGCCTGACCGATTCCGATTTCGGCAAGCCGATCGTCGCCATCGCGAACTCGTACACCCAGTTCGTCCCCGGGCACGTACACCTCAAGGACGTCGGCGACATCGTCGCCGAAGCGGTACGGGCCGCCGGTGGCGTCGCGCGTGAATTCCACACGATCGCCGTCGACGACGGCATCGCCATGGGCCACGGCGGAATGTTGTACTCGTTGCCCAGCCGCGAGATCATCGCCGACTCCGTCGAATACATGGCCAACGCGCACACCGCCGACGCACTCGTGTGCATCTCCAACTGCGACAAGATCACACCCGGAATGCTCAATGCGGCCATGCGCCTGAACATCCCGACGGTGTTCGTCTCCGGTGGCCCGATGGAGGCAGGCAAGGCCGTGGTCGTCAACGGGGTGGCACAGGCACCCACCGACCTGATCACCGCGATCTCCGCGTCCGCGAGCGAGGAAGTCGACGACGCCGGTCTCGACGAGGTCGAGCGCAGCGCGTGCCCGACGTGCGGTTCGTGCTCGGGCATGTTCACCGCGAACTCGATGAACTGCCTCACGGAGGCACTCGGGCTCGCGATGCCGGGCAACGGATCGACGCTGGCGACCCACGAGGCGCGCCGCGCCCTGTTCGAGCGAGCGGGCACCACCGTCGTCGAGGCGGCTCTCCGCTACTACCGCGATGAGGACGAGTCGGTCCTGCCCCGCAACGTCGCCACCCCGGCGGCGTTCCGCAACGCGATGGCACTCGACGTCGCCATGGGCGGTTCGACCAACACGGTGCTGCACGTCCTGGCAGCCGCGCAGGAAGGTGAGGTCGACTTCGATCTCACGACGATCGACGCGATCAGCCGCAAGGTGCCGTGCCTGTCGAAGGTCTCGCCGAACTCCGATTACCACATGGAGGATGTGCACCGGGCCGGCGGCATCCCCGCGATCCTCGGCGAACTCCGTCGCGGTGGCCTACTCGAAACCGACGTGCACACCGTCCACACCGAGAGCTTCGACCAGTGGCTCGACGACTGGGACATCCGCTCCGGCAAGACCACGGACGAGGCACTCGAACTCTTCCATGCCGCTCCCGGTGGAGTGCGCACCACCGAGCCGTTCTCGACGGACAACCGGTGGTCGTCGCTCGACACCGATGCTGCGGGCGGCTGCATTCGCGACGTCGAGCACGCCTACACCGTCGAAGGTGGACTCGTCGTGCTGCGCGGCAACATCGCTCCGGACGGCGCGATCCTCAAGACCGCGGGCATCGATGAGGACCTCTTCCACTTCGAAGGCCCCGCGCTCGTCGTCGAATCCCAGGAGGAGGCCGTCTCGGTCATCCTCGGTAAGAAGGTCAAGCCCGGCGACGTCGTCGTCGTGCGATACGAGGGGCCGGCCGGAGGTCCGGGCATGCAGGAGATGCTGCATCCCACGTCGTTCCTCAAGGGTGTCGGCCTCGGCAAGGTGTGCGCACTGATCACCGACGGACGCTTCTCCGGTGGCACGTCGGGTCTGTCGATCGGCCACGTCTCCCCCGAGGCAGCCTCGGGGGGTGTCATCGGCCTGATCGAGAACGGCGACCGGATCCGCATCGATGTCGCCACCCGCGCACTCGAGGTGCTCGTCGACGACGACGTTCTCGCCGAGCGTCGCGCGAAGATGGAGGCCTCCGAGCGTCCGTGGCAGCCCCTCGACCGTGAGCGCACGGTCTCCAAGGCATTGCGCGCCTACGCAGCGCTGGCCACGTCGGCAGACAAGGGCGCGGTCCGGCAGGTGCCGTAAACCGTTCCGCGAGAGAACAGGCC